>NZ_MJXO01000027.1:0-44832 GCF_001762835.1 Campylobacter sp. BCW_6466 | reverse complement strand
TTTTCTGCCTTCAACCTAAATATATTAAAATAATATAAGCAAAATCTGTTCCGTTTTGGGGTGAAAAGAAAATATTTATCACACCAAAGGTAAGGTAAAATAAAAATTCTTAGGATCGCTTTGAAAACTTAACTCTCCCTTATGAGCGTTTATGATTTCTTTAGAAAGAGACAAACCAAGCCCATTGCCTTTAAGTTTTGTTGTTTTAAAAGCCTCAAAAACCAATTTCTCATCTTTTATTTCACAACCATTATCATACACTCTGATGCATATTTTTTCATTATCACAACTTGCTAAAATTTTAATCATAGGTTTTTCACATTCGCTTTCTTCTATCGCATCAATAGCATTATAAATCAAATTTTGTAAAACCAAACCAAGAAGAGCTTTATCGGCACAAATCTGCTTATCCAAAAAAGATATTTCAAAGTCTATTTGAGAAGTAAAATTATAAGAGTTAATGGCACTTTCACACTCTTCTTTTAACTCTAAAAGATTAAAATTTAAAGCATTGATGTGCACACCCTTAGTAAAAAGTAAAGTTGAATTTACGATACGCTCTACTCTGGCAATAGCCTTTTGGATTTCAAGAACTATATGCTTATTTTTAAGCTCACTACGAGCAAAAAGGGTTGAAGCAAGTAAAGATATAGATCCAATAGGATTTCTTATCTCATGTGCCAAATGAGCCGCTACACTACCCATGCTTGCAAGCCTTTCATTGCGTTTTTCATCGCTAATATCTGTAGCTGAAACTATAGTTTTTTCATTATGTGCTATGATTTTTACCGCATAAAACCTACCTTCAAATTCAAGCTCATCGCGAATTTTATCAAGACTAATGATATTAAGTAATTTTGGATTTTTCAAGGCTTCTTGATTTTGTAAAATAATATTTTTTTCTTTATCTAAAATCCAAAGCGCACTAGGCAACACCTCTATAATCTCATCAACCATTGCGCGTAAGGAATTATAGTTTTCATTTAAAGTTTTGTATTCATTTTCTATTACATAAGTTTGTTCTATGAGACTTTCTAAGCCTTTTTGTAGAGTTTCTTTTTCATTTGAGTCTAAACTTTTTAAAATACTTTCATTCATTTATCATTCCTATAATAAAATCTTAAAATCATTCAAATCAAATAAAAGCAAATTCTGTTCGCATATTTTATCAAATTCCTTGCTAAAACCATTTTTTGAGATTATAATATAATAATTTGGAGCCAAATTTAAAGACTTTGCTTTTGATTTTAAAAGATTTAAAATATTTTTACAAATTTTTTTATTTTTAAATTTAACTTCTCCGACAAAACACAAATTTTCATCTTGATAATAAAGATCAAGTTCTAAATTCTTATCCCAGTAACTTTGCACTCCATTGATATTGAATTTTTTCTCAAGCAATTCTCTAGAAAGCTGTTCAAAACAAAAACTTTGATAAAGTTCAAATTTTTCTTTAATGCATTCTAAAACTTCTTTATAGCGATTTTGCAAAATAAGCTTTTCATTGGGCTCTAAAAAATAAAAAAAGAAACGAGTAAAATGGTTGTTAAATATAATCTTATCTTGGACAACATAAGATCTTAGTTCTTTTTTGATTTTTTGTCTTTTATCTTTTATTTTTTTAGCTTCCTTACTATACTCAAGTTTTATTATACCTGTTTCTAAAAGATATTTAAGTGTAGATAAAGCTTTAAAATGCTGAATTTTTCTATTGATAGAAAAACGCTTGCGATTGTTTTTAGCTAGTAAAGTAAGAGCGTAAGAACTTGTTTCATCCAAGGCGAAATAACTTTTGATTTTTAGATAATCATCAAGCAAAATTCGCTCTATATTTGTAAATACATCGTCTTTAAAATTTAAAATGTTTAATTTTTCAAAACCTTCAAACACACTATAAAAATCAAAAAGCTTACTTAAAGATAAATTCTTATGCAAATCTACAAAGTTCTTAAATTTTATATTTTTCCTTTTATAAAGCATTTTTATAGTATAATTTTAGCAAATTTTTATAAGGATTGTATTTGCAAATTTCAGATTTAAAAAAAGAATTGATCTTAAAAAAAGGTATTTTGCATTTTGACTTCACAGCAAGTGCTTTAGCTCTAAAATGTGTAGAAAAAGAAATTTCAAAAATTCTCCCAACCTATGCAAACACACATTCTGATAGCTCTTTGAATTCTTTTAAAACTCAACAAATTTACGAACAAGCAAGAAAAGATATAAAAAAAAGTTTATCATTAGATGAAAATTTTGCCCTTATAGCCTGCGGAACAGGATCAAGCAGTGCTATTAAAAAATTTCAAGAATTGATCGGCATTTACATTCCCCCTCTTGTAAAAGAAAGATATTTTACGCAAATTGATAAAAATACCTTACCTTTAGTTATCGTAGGGCCTTATGAGCATCATTCTAATGAACTTTCATTTCGAGAAGGCTTGTGTGAATGTGTTAGAATTCCCTTAGATAAAAATGGAGAAATTGATTTTGATTTTCTAGAAAAAACTTTACAAAAAAACAAAAAAAGAAAAATAATCGCTAGCTTTTCTTTAGCTTCAAATGTTACTGGGATATTAAGTGATTATAAACGCATTTCTGAAATGGTTCGTAAATTTAAAGGGATAGTTGCTTTTGATGCATCTAGTTTCATTCCTTATAAAAACATATCTTGTCAATACTATGATGCGTTGTTTATAAGTTCTCATAAATTAATTGGTGGTATTGGCGGTTCTGGACTTTTGGCCATCAAAAAAGATCTTTGTGGAAACAAGCCTAGCTTTGCAGCAGGTGGAACTGTGGGCTATGTTTCTCGCACTTCACAATGCTACCTTTGTAATGAAGAAGCTTTAGAAGAAGGGGGAACACCTGGAATTTTACAACTCATTCGCGCTAGCTTAGCTTTTAAAATCAAAGATTCTATAGGGGTTAAAAATATAGAAAAAAAAGAAGAAATTTTAAAAGATTATTTTTTTGAAAAACTAAAAACTATACCTAATTTAATTTTATATGCAAAGAATTTAAAAACCCGATTGCCTATTTTTGCTTTCAATATCAAAGAAATTTCTCCTTTTGATATCGCTTACGAACTTAGTAAAAAATACCACATAGAAACACGCGCTGGATGTGCTTGTGCTGGGCCTTATGGTCATGATTTGCTAGGCTTAAAAGATAATCAAAAACTTAAAACAAAACCAGGCTGGTTAAGAATAAGCTTGCATTATACGCATGAAAAAGAGGATATTGATTATTTTTTCGATGCTTTAAATAAAACTATAGTAAAATTATCGCATTAAAATATTATAGTTTTATTATTATGTATAAAAATTCTATCTTCAAAAGCCAAATCAAGCGCTTTTGAAAGAACATCTTTTTCTATATTTCTACCTGCTTGTTGCATATCTTGCCAAGTAAATTCATGGTTTACAGGCGAAACAGCTTGAGTGATAATAGGACCTTCATCAAGATTATTATTTACAAAATGTGCCGTAGCTCCAATTATTTTAACCCCTCTTTCAAAGGCTTGTTTATAAGGATTTGCTCCTATAAATGCAGGTAAAAAAGAATGGTGAATATTTATAATCTTACCTTCAAAATGCCCAACAAAATCAGGAGATAAAATTCGCATATATTTTGCCAAAACCAAATAATCAAATTTATATTGTTCAAGACATTTTAAAATCTGATTTTCTTGCTCTTTACGATCTAAATTTTCAGCACTGATAAAATGATAAGGAATTTCAAATTTCTCAACTAAATCCTTTAAAGAGTTGTGATTTGAAATCACAGCTTTGATATTTGCTTCAAGTTCGTTACTATAATGCTTTATTAGCAAATCTCCCAAACAATGACTTTCTTTAGTAGCAAAAACAACAATATCTTTTTTTCTCTTCTCGCAAAGCTCTATCAAGGCTTCTTGTCCAAGCATAGCCTCAAGCGTTCCTATAAAAGCTTCTTTATCAAACTCACCTTCTAAAAGAGCACGAAAAAAAAACATTCCTTCGCCTACAAATTCATCGTTTTTTACTATATTGATATGATATTTAAAAATAACATCAGAAATTCTATAGATTAAACCTTTTTGATCTTTGGTGCAAATTTTTAATACAGAAATCATTTAGCTAAACCTTTTATATATTCTTTTAATTCATTCTCTCTTGCTTCTTGAATCTTTAAACCAAGAATTTTACCACAAAATCCAGCATTTATGAAATCTTTTGCTAAAATTTTACTTTCAAACTTATTCTCATAAAGTCTTAATCTTTTAGCTTGCTCAATACGCTTTTTACTCCAAAGTCCAAGCCATTCCTTCAAAGGCATTTCAAAAGCAATTTTTGCTAGTTCAAAATCACTTATATCATCAAGATAAAAAGCTTGATTTGCGTATTTTAGGTATTCTTTTTTAAGTTTGGTTCTTTTAAAAAATATATCTTTTTCTAAATTAAAAAAATTCAAATACAAATACAAGAATAAAGCATCGCTTTTTACAAATTCTCTACTTTGTCTGAGTAAATTTTGAAATTCCAAACTCTTAAAAACACTCTCAAAGCCAAAAATCTGTTTTTCTAAGTCAAGTTCTTGCAAATATCTATAGCCAACATCAAGTCTAGGGCTTTTAAAGAATTTATAAAGCTCCGCATTGATCCTATCTTTGCTAAGATCAGTTATATCCATACTTTGCATCAATTTCAAGCTTTCACTAGTTATCTTAAAGTTAAACCTTGAAGCAAATACTACCGCTCTTAACACTCTTAAACTATCCTCTTGAAAGCTTTGTTTGTCAATATGCCTTAAAAAGCCTGTTCCTAGATCTTTTAATCCTCCATAAAAATCTAAAAACTCATCGTTAAAAAGATTAATCATCATAGAATTTATGGTAAAATCGCGTCTTTTGGCGCCAAGTTTTTCATCATTACAAATTTGAACTTCAAAACCTTTATGTCCATAGCTTATTTTATTTTCGGTTCTAGCAAGAGCTAAATCATAATTTTTAAACTTATGCACAAAAAAACTTTTTCCAAGGCCTTGTGCGCCCAATTTTTGCATAATCTTTTCAAAATCTTTAGGTTTTATATCATAAAGCTCTATATCATAGTCACAAATTTTTAAGCCTAAAAACAAATCCCTAACGCTACCTCCAACCAAATACGCTCGTTTAGTATAAGGCTTTAAAAACTCAGCGATAAACTGTAAATCGGGATTATTTTTTAAGCTTATCTTCGATATTTGCAAGTAAAAACTCTAAAAAATTTATGGTCAAGTTTAACCTATTTTCAAGATCATCTTTTTTTATGCTATTTAAACCTTCAAAAAGAACTAAAATTCTCTCTCTAAGATGTTTTAAAAAAATATCCTCATTAAGCGTTTGAACCTCTGTCATAACACTGGGATTTAAAATTTCACTTTGTAAAAAAGGCTCTTCTTTTTTAAACTCTTTATTTTCCTGAGTAGAAATTTCAATATTATTTTGTATTTTTTGCTCTTCTTCAAATTTTGCCATAGAAATTTTATCTTCTAAGTCTTGCGGAGTATCAAGTTCTTCGCATACAAACTCCATAGGTGGTAATTCATCTTTTATTTCAGTTTTTCTGCTTAATTCTTGTTCTTTTAAAATTTCATTTTGTCTTCTTTGCTCTTCTATGATAGAGCTAACTTCACTAATGGTTTTTTTAGCTAAATCTTCCAAATTCATATTTTTATCAACCACCTTTTAAATTCATTAATTTCTTCATCGCTTTTCATGTTAATAAAAAAATCCAACATTTGAGTGTTTAAATCTTTATGCTTGGATCTAAAACCACTAAGACGACGAACCGCATCGATAGCGTTTTGGTTATCTGGATCTTCTTTTAAGATATTTTTATAAATTTCTAAAGCTTCGTCTTTTAACCCTTGAGCCTCATAGATAGAAGCTTCAGTGACTGTATTTTTCATCACTGTTTCCTAAAATTTTTCTTTAATTCTAGCAAAAAGCTTTTTAATTTATCTTTAAGAAAATAATATGATTTTTAATGTCTATTTTGTTTTAAACAATTTTTCTATATATTCTTTTTTTTCTTTCTCTAAGCTAGAATTTAATTCTTTTTGTTCTTTTTTAACTTGCACTTTTAAATCTTGATTTTTAAAATACACATAATCAATTCCAAAAATAACACCAATTACAATAAGCAATGGGATTAAAAATACCATATACTTTACACTTTAAGAAAATTGATTAAATACACTACCATAGTAGCGAATATTCTCAGCATTTTCATTTTTTTCTATCGTTTCTATTGCGCCGCTATTGATTGCTTTTTGGATATCATCATTTAAATCTTGATAAGAAAAAACCATATTAATACTGATAATATTTGGCAATTTCTCAAGCATTTTATAAGAGTTTAATTCATCTTCTAAATTTTCACTTTCAATCACAACTATAATCTTTTCATTTTTACAAAGTTCTACAGAACAAAAAGGAATTTCAGATATAGCCTTTTTTAAATCATTTATATATTCTTCTTTTGCTAAAATCAAAACACTAGAAAGATTATTCATCAATACTCCTAAACATTATACTATCACCAAAGCCTGAAACAATAAAATCTTTATTGTTTAAAAAAATAATAAACTCACTCATCAAATTTTCATTATTAAAAGTTTTAACAGGCTTAAAATCACTTGTGCTAAAAACTTCACTAACTCCAGCTTCGTTATCACTATAAACAGCCAATTCTCCATTAGGACTTAAAGCGCAAGTATATATCAAAAAATCTTTTTGCAAAAAATTTTGCTCTTCATTTTTTACAACTCCTATACGCCTATCCGTTCCACAACTTAAAATAACATTATTTTTAAAATCTACTTGATAGATATTATCTTTATGCATTTTATCATAGTTTTTTAACATCTTCCAATTTTTCAAATCAAAAAGCTCCACTTCACCACTCTCAAAACCTGCAACCAGCATACTTTTATCTTCATTTAAAACTGCATCATTAAGACTAGAATGAGAAAAATTAAATTTTTTTATATTTTTTAAACTTTTATCAATCAATTCTATTTCAGAACCAATAGAAATCAAAAGATAAGTGTTTTCATTGATAAAAAATGCTTTTATTATGCTATTTTCTTCGAGCTTTTTGATTTGTAAATTTTCCTTATAAAAACTTAAATTTTTAGCACCAAAATCACCCTCGCTAAGTATTAAAAGTGTATGTTTAAAAATATCAATGTTGTAAATTTTAGCAAAATCATCACCATAATAATTTTTAATCTTTGGCAAAGATAAAAGTTCTTTTAAACTTTTATCTTTAATGTTATATTGTAAAATTTCACCTTTATCAGTGCCTATATATAAGTTTTGCTTATCAAGCTTTAAAGCTGTTATATTGGCATTTAATTTCAGCTCATAAGCATAAGACAAAACACAAAAAAGACTCAAAATAAAAAGAAATTTTTTCATTTATTTACTTTACACCCTCATTAATCACATCAATTAAATTTGAACGACTTTTTAATTGTTCATTTTTAAATTCAGGTTTAAAGCTATTTCCCACCAAAGGTTTTGCATCGCTTTGTGGAACATGACACTGAGTGCAATTAAAACGACTATCGCTAATCACATCTCCTGTGGTTTTATTGTGTCTAAAATCATAATAATGACTAGCAGGAAGTGGAGTTGCACCAGCATCTGCTGCTATAGCCTTATCATGGCAGCTTAAGCACATATTGTTATCTTTAGTTATAGGTAACAAATCTTCAATAGCATGCGGAATTAATGGTGGTGCATTTTCATAAGAACGCTCAAAACGAGTAGATTCCCCAGGTTGTAAAGTTGTGAAATTTGCTTCCACTAAATTTACTTTATTTTCATTTTCTAAACTTGCTTTTCTAAGTCCAATTTGTTCCGAACTTACCCCACTATTCATTGCGCAAGCGGCAAAAAATACCACTGCAGCACTTCCTAATAAAACCAATTTCTTCTTCATTATTTATTCCTTAAATCAAAAATATTAAAATTCAAAGCATCATCATTACAAACTTCTATACACCTTGCACACCTTATACACTCTCCTGATTTCACGCTAGTACTTTCTTTTCCAACCATCCACAAAACCTGTTTTTCAGGACAAATACGGATACATTCATAACATTTAGTGCATTTATCACTATCATGCTTTATTTTAAGCAAAGCAAAACGAGAAATAAAAGCATAAAAAGCTCCTAATGGACAAAAATGTGAACAAATTGCCCTAGGACTTAAAAAAGTATCGATACAAAAAAGTATAAAGGCTACAAAAATCCAAGAACTTGTAGTAAAAATAATCCCTCTATGTATTATTCCTATATAAGAAAAACTTTCAAACACAGGTAATGAAAATACAAAAGAAAGGACTAAAACCAAGACCAACACAAAATAGCGTAAATTTTTAGGCAAAATTAAAAATTTATTATTAAGGGTTAATTTATTTCGCACAAAAGCAGCAAAATCTGTGATTAAATTAACAGGACAAACCCAAGAGCAAAAAACCCTTCCTAAAAGCAAACCATAGATAAAAAATATAATCAAAGCTCCTATTAAAGCCATTAAATCTATACTCCAGCTTGCTAAAATGATTTGCAAAACCGCAAAAGGATCGCTTAAAGGTATGGTATTAAAAAGTCTAGAAGAACTTAAATTTCCCTGCAAGATAAAATCTGTAGCTTTAAAACTAAAAAGCGCTAAAATTCCAAGCTGAACGATGCGTCTAGCAATTAAATACTTCATCACAGTTCTCCATCATTTAAATAATTGGTTGCTTTTTTAGCATTAAAATGTTTTGAAGCATCTGCATTTTTTATACGACCTTCATCTTTTTCATCCCAGCCTTTTACATAATGAGATCCTGCTTTTCCCAATACATACTCCCTTGGTAAAACACGAATGGCCGGTTTTTCAGTAATACAAGCAAGTTCACAAAGCCCACAACCTACACACACTTCATGATCCACACTAGGTAGTAAAAAAGCATGTTTGGCGGTGCGTTCATTGCGTTTAAGCTCAAGTTTTAAAGCCCTATCTATCAAAGGACAAGCTCTATAACAAGCATCGCATTGAATTCCCCAGTGTGCCACACAAGAAGCACTATCAACAATAGCAATACCCATTTTCAAGGATTCTATACCCTGCTCTAAATGCTTTTTATCTAAAGCATCAGTTGGACATTCTCTAATGCAAGGAATATCCTTACAAAGATAACAAGGAATTTCTCTTGCTCTAAAAAAAGGCGTGCCATTTTTTGGACTATCTAACAAGCTAGCGAGCTTTAAAGTATTATAAGGACAGGCTTTTACACAAAGCCCACAACGAATACATTTGCTTAAAAATCTAGCTTCATCTTCAGCCCCAGGAGGACGCAAGGCATAATTATCATCGGCTTTTAAAGTCAAATTAACCAAAAATCCACCTCCTGTACATAAACATGCAGCCTTAAAGGCGCTAACGAAAAATTCTCTTCTACCTTTCATTTAATCAAAACCCTAAATTAAGCCTTATAAATTTTTACAGCACATTTTTTAAAGTCAGTTTGTTTTGAAAGCGGACAAGTCGCATCCAAAGTAACTTTATTGATATATACATTCTCATCAAACCACGGCACATACACAAGTCCTACAGGCGGTTTGTTTCTTCCACGCATATCTACTCTTGCTTTTACTTTACCACGACGAGATTCCACCCAAACCAAATCACCTTGATTTAAGCCTAATTTCTCTCCATCTTTCTCACTCATATAGCAAAGCGCTTCAGGGACAGCACGGTAAAGCTCAGGCACACGCATAGTCATAGTTCCACTATGCCAATGCTCTAAAACCCTTCCTGTTGCAAGCCAGAATGGATACTCTTTACTTGGTCTTTCAGGTGCTTTCATAAATGGTCTAAAGAAAATTTTAGCCTTATTTTTAATACTGTGCTCTTTTTCATCTTTAGGAGCTATTAAATCTCCATTTGTAAGCATTTTGTTAAAATCACCATAAAAAGCAAAATCTGAATTTGGAGCCGCTTTTTTAGCATAATAATCAAATTTAGTATTAAATCTCCACTGTGTTTCCTTGCCATTAACCACAGGCCATCTTAAACCCCTTACTTTATGATAGGTATCAAAATCCGCTAAATCATGGCCGTGTCCTAAGCCAAATTTACGATATTCTTCCCAAAGGTATTTTTGAACGAAAAAGCCATAGCCTGTAAATTCTTTTCCATCACTGCCTTGAATTTTTCTCTCATCGCCTTTAACATCAGTATTATCAAAGCCTTTTGCGATAGCATCGTTTGGATTAAAGCTTTTTGCTTCTTTATTGGCAAATAGTACATCAAAAAGTGTATCATCTTCACTATAACCCATAGCTTTTGCCTCTTCTAAAACACTTGGCAAGGTAAGCTTATTATCCACTTTTTGCTCTTTCCAAACTTCTTTAAGCTTAAAGCGTTTTGCAAATTCTAAAATTTGCCAAGTATCACTCATGGCAGCACCTACAGGTAAGACTTGTTGTTTCCAATGTTGAGTTCTTCTTTCAGCATTACCATAAGCACCCCATTTTTCATAAATCATAGCACTTGGTAAAATAAGATCAGCTACTTTTGCTGAAATTCCAGGATAACAATCACTTACAACAATAAAATTATCCATTTCTCTTGCTGCTGCGATCCAGTGATTTGCATTTGCAGTGTTTTGCCATGGATTATTCACTTGCACCCATGCAAATTTAATTTTTCCATCTTCTAAATCTCTCATGATATTAAGATAAGGAGAACCTGGTTTTGGGTTGATGGTCTTTGCAGGAACTTTCCAAATTTTTTCAGAAATTTCTCTGTGTTTTGGATTTGCCACAACCATATCCGCAGGCAAACGATGGGAGAAAGTCCCTACTTCCCTAGCCGTTCCGCAAGCACTTGGCTGTCCTGTTAAAGAAAAGGCTCCACTACCTGGTTTAGCTTGCTTTCCTAGTAAAAAATGCACCATATAAGCTTGTTCATTTACCCAAGAACCTCTTGTATGTTGATTAAAGCCCATAGTCCAAAAACTTACGACTTTGCGATTTTTCTCTATGTAAAGATTAGCTAATTCTTGAAGTTTTTTCTTAAAATCTTCCAAAGACTCATTATCATCACCTTTGGCTACCTTTGCAGTGTATTCCAAAGTATAAGGGGCTAAACCTTTTTTAAATTCTTCAAAAGAAATTTCCCAGTTTTTATCAGCCACACCTTGATGTTTCATTTCAAATTTATCACCCGCTTTAACGCCAAGATAAGATAAAGAAGTAGCCTCTTCATCGTCTAAAGTGATTACATTTTCTTTTTCAACTGTATCTTTTTCACTTTCTTTAAATTTTGGATGATTTGGATTATTTCTCATACCATAACCAATATCAGCATAACCAGTTGCAAATACGCAGTGTTCTTTGATAAATTTCGTATCCATAGCCTCTGGATGATTATAAACAATCTCTCTTGCTATGTAGTTCCAAATAGCCAAATCTGTATTTGGTTTAAAAATAATTTCAATATCAGCAATATTTGAAGTACGGTTAGAAAAAGTGCTTAGATTAACAACTTTGACCTTATCAAGATTACTTAGTTTTCTATCACTTACTCTTGACCAAAGGATTGGGTGCATTTCAGCCATATTAGCTCCCCAAGTGATGATAGTATCTGTAAGTTCTATATCATCATAACAGCCTGATGGCTCATCTACACCAAAAGTTTGCATAAAACCAACCACTGCAGAGGCCATACAATGTCTTGCATTTGGATCGATATTGTTTGTTCTAAAACCCGCTTTTGCAAGTTTTAAAGCAGCATAACCTTCTTGGATAGTGTATTGCCCACTACCAAAAATCCCTATACCTGTAACGCCGAGTTCATTGTAGGCTTTTTTAAATTGTTTTTCCATTTCATCAAAAGCTCTTTGCCAAGAAACCTGTTGAAATTTGCCTTTTTTATCAAATTCGCCTTTTTCATTCATGCGAAGCAAAGGCATAACAAGGCGATCTTCACCATACATGATTTTAGCATTAAAATAACCTTTGATACAATTAAGTCCGCGATTTACGGGTGCTGCAGGATCACCTTTTGTTGCTACGATTTTGCCATCTTTTCTGGCTATCATAATTCCACAGCCAGTTCCACAAAATCTACAAACAGCCTTATCCCATTTCCAATCTTCTTCTTGCGCGCCAAGCATAGAGCTTGGAACACTGAGTCCTGCAACACTAGCAGCACTTGCAATAGCGGTATTTTTAATAAAATCCCTTCTATTCATCCTTATTCCTCCAAAATAAAAAAATCATCTTATTATAAAAAATGGAGTATAAAAATCTCTTGAAATTTTAATAAAAATAATAATTTTAAAGCTCTATTTTATAGGAGTTTTATTGTCCTTTTTATATTATTCTTACACAAAATAAATATTAAAAATAATCAACTTAAAATAATAAAAAAATGAAGATGTAAAAATTAAGCCCTAAGAATGGGCTTAATCAAAATTAATGGCAACCACAACCACCGCAGCAGCTAGAACCACCAAAAAATGCATCAAGTTTTGCAATATCTGGCATTTCTGTGATTTCATTTACAAGTTCTTTATATGCCACTTTACCCTCTTTAATCACAAATACGGCACGAGCTAAAAGCCCTTCTAAAGCACCTTCATTTATCAAAACACCATATTTTTCACCAAATTCTTTTGCCACAAAATCACTTGCAACACTTAAATTTTCAATACCTTCTGTACTGCAAAATCTTCCCATAGCAAAAGGCAAGTCCATACTTACTATAATCACTTCAGCACCATTGTAGCTGGCTACTTTTTTATTAAATTCTCTAGCTTCTGTAGCACAAACTGGTGTATCTAAGCTTGGAACACTTAAAATGATTTGAGTTTTACCCGCTGCACCGATTTCAATCACGCTTAAATCTTTAGCTTTAAGATTTACCTTAGGAGCATCTGCTCCAACTTCTACTGAATTTCCTTTAAGTTTTACAGAATTTCCTTTAAAATTTACTGTACTCATTTAATTTCCTTTTTTGATATTTTAAACATTATTGCAATTAATGTTTTAGGAGCGATTATATCCTATAAACATTAATTATTTTTAATTTCACTGAAAATTATTTTACTTCTTTCCAAGTATATTTTTTCCACACTTTTTGAGCTTCTTTACTCTTAATAAAATCGACAAATTCTAAAGCTTTTTTATTTTCTAAACCTTTTTTTGTAGGAGCTATTTCAGCTGCACGATAAATCACTGCATTTTTATCTTTGATAAATAAAGCTTTATCATCGCCTAAAGCCTTTGCCCAATGAGACCAAATGATTAAAGCATCAATATTTGGATTGTTATTCCACTCATCTACAGCAGCTTTGGAATTTTTAGCATAAATTTTTATATTTTTACGTAATTTTACCAAATTTTCTCTTTTTACACTTTTTAAAGCCATATCTTCATAAAGTCCAACTTGTCCTGCACCATCAACCACCATAACATTTACGCCATCTTTTAAAATGTCTTCAAAATTTTTAATATTTTTTGGATTATTTGGACGCACGATAATGCCTGATGGACGCATATTTAAAACGCTTAAATTTTCTAAACTTAAACTTGGAATTTTTTAGCAAAATCATCCATCATTGAAGTATTGCCTGAAAAAATCAAATCTGCATTTTCTTTTGCTTTATCTATCCAAGCTGGAGTTGGACCTGCGGTTACAATCACCTTTTCTTTTGTTTTTTCTTCAAATTTTAAAGCAAGCTCTTTTAGTACAGGAGCAGGACCACCTGGACCATAAACTAAAATTTCAGCATTTAAAAAACTTGCTGCTACTAAACTTAAAAAATTAATATTTTTTTCATAAAATAAACCTTTCTTTAATAATATAACTTACTTGAAAGAAAATTCTATCAATCTATAGTTAACTCTCCCTTGCAAAGCCCTGCTTCTATAAGAAAACGAGAAGGAGTAAAAGAAGTTTTTTTGTTTTTATCATATTTAGCATAACTTAAATAAAGTATATTTTTTGCCCTAGTTACCGCAACATAAAAAAGTCTTCTTTCTTCTTCTAAGCTTCCACCCATTCCCATAAGCTTTTGATTAGGAAAGCGACCTTGCGCAAGATCAATCACAAAAACAAGATCAAATTCCAAGCCCTTACTTGCATGCACGCTAAGCAAATTAACTCCTTTGCCACTACTCATTTCGCTTGCACCTAAAGTTAGAAAATTATAATACTTGTAAATATCGCTATAATTTTTTGTAAGCTCTTTTAAAACATTGAATTTTGTTTCTATTTTTTCTAAATTTTCACTCTTTCTTAATAAATCCACCTGCCCTGCTTTATTTGTCGCTCTTTTGGTTGCAAGTTCTTCGCAAATTTCTCTATAAAAAGAATTTTCACAAATTAAATTGACTAAAGTCAAAGAATGTTTTATTTCCATAGCTTTTTTTAAAAAAAGATAGATTTTTTCCAAATTTCTAGCGCACAAATCATTGATTTTTGAAAGTCTTAAAATAGGATGTGCATCAAATTCACTCTCAAATTTAAAACGAGTTTCGCTGGCTAATTCTTCCAAATCTGCAAAAAGCCCAAGTTGATAATTTCTTTTTTGATGATTTTGCAAATTTACATTTTTATCAGGATCTAAAAAACCTTTTATTAAATTTCCATGCCCTAATTTTAAAAGTGCGTCAAAAATTTCTTTTGCTAAAACTCCACCCACACCTTTGGTATATTGAACCAAATGAATAAAAGCCATGATATCTTTAGGATTTACCACAAGCGCAAGCATGGAGCTAAAAGCTTTAACTTCCAAACTTTCAAAAAAACTTCCACTTCCCTTTCTCACACTTGCAATGCCCTGCTCCCTTAAAGCTACTTCAACCCCATCAGCACTTGAGTTGTTGCGAAAAATCACGGCAATTTCTTCCAAACTTACTCCGCTTGTAAGTATCATTTTGGCTATATTTTGATACTGATCAAATAATTCTTCAAAAGTAAGCAAAGATGGGGCTTTAAACTCATCATTTCTTGTAACAATAAGTTCTTTTGGATATAATCTTTCGTTATTTAAAATCACTTTATTAGCCAAAGCTAAAATACTTCTTGATGAACGGTAGTTTTTATTTAAAGAAAAAATTTTTGCATCTTTAAAACGATCTTTAAACCCACCTATGATATTAATATCCGCTCCATTAAAAGCATAAATACTTTGATCATAATCCCCTACGCAAAACAAACTTTTACTATGAAAAGCCTCTATTAAGGAACTTTGCAAAGTATTTGTGTCTTGATATTCATCCACTAAAATTTCATCAAATTCATATTTTTCTTCTTTTAAAAGCTCTTTTAGATTGATAAGTAAGTCATTAAAATCTACATAATTAAAACGCTTTTTTTCATTATCATATTCTTTTAAAATATCTTCATAAATTTCAGCATAAATACTTTGTTCTTCATAGTTTTGACAAAACCAAGTATAAAAATCTTGATTGTGTGCTTTGTTTTGAAACAAAGAATAAAGATCATATAAATAACTTGATTGATAAGGTTTTATATCACTTAAATGCCTAAAGGTTCTTTTTTCATAGACACTTTTAAGTAGAGTTTTTAACTCGCTTGCTTGCTTTAAAATTATATTTTTATCCGCATTTCTAAGTAAGGTATAAGCCGTACTATGAAAAGTTCCTGCAAGTATTTTACTGGTAATATTTTTATCAAAAAATTTCCCTAAACGCCCTATCATTTCTTTGCTGGCTTTGTTTGTGAAAGTTAAAAGCATGATTTTTTGAGGTGCCACTCCCTTGCTTAAAAGATAAGAAATTCTTGCAACAATAGTAGAAGTTTTTCCCGTCCCTGCACTTGCAATAACAAGATTGTGTCCAAAATCAGCAGTAGCAGCAAGATATTGTTCATTATTTAATTTTGAAAGTGGCATTATTTTCCTTATAAAAGTTAAAATTATAAAAAAAAATTACTTAAAAATATAAAAATTTAAAATTACTTTATATTAGATTATAGTACAATGCTAAAATTATTTAACTTTCTGTTTTTAAGGGATAGCAAATGAATTTGAAAATTTTTTCTATTATTGTTGGCATATTAATTGCTGTTATTGTGATATTAGGTGGAACCTATTATTATCTTTTCGAATATTCAAAACCAAAGAATTACACCTTAAACACCAACACTTACACCGAGCAAAAATCGTATACCAATAACTACGATAATTCCTATTCGCCCTCGATCCAAACCAACAATAGTTCATCAGATATAAATATTAATAACAATACCATCCAAAAGCAAGAAACAAACCCATTAGATGAAAATCAAAGCTTAAATAACAATACATTTAATACACCAATAAGTGAAAACAATCAAAGCTTAAATAATGACACCAACATAAGCAATAGTATCAATACAAATGAAAATAAACAAATTTTAGATACAGATAAAGAAAAATTAAAACAAGAAAATAAACAAGCCAAAATAGAAGCTCTTAAAAAAGAAATCAGCAAACAACAAAAGATCTTAGAAAGAGAGAGAGCCGTAAAAAAAGAACTTCAATCAAACAAGTCAAACAAAAATAAATATCTAAATACCGCTAGAGAGTATCTAAGCATAGGAAAAAACAGTCGTTTAGAACCTGAACTTAGTACAGAAAATATGAAAGTTTATATTTTAGATGGAAAATTTTTAAGCCAATATAGAATCAATCTGTTAAAAGATATGCTAAGCGTTATACAAGATAATGCAAAAGATTATTATCTAAGTATTTTTGTTAAAATGCTACCAAAAGGGGAAATGAAATTAACTATCTATAACAAAGAAATTATCTTTTCAGATATGAAAAAAGCTTATAAATATATTAACTTAGATAGATTAAGCCCATATTTAAACAATCCAAAAGAATTAAATGAACATGTAGCACGTGAAGAAATTTTAGAAAGACTTAAACTTCAAATTAAAAAAGATGGCAAAGGAAGTGATTTTTCTAAACATATCAAAAGTTTGAAAACTGGACTTAATACAGCACAATATTTCTTCCCGTTTTGTGAAATTATAGAAATTAGCTCTATTAAATAAGCTAAAACAATAAAGGCAAATAATGTATGATAAAAATTTAGAAAAAGAGTATTATCAAATTTGCGAAGAACGCGGATATTTTGAGATCGATGGCAATAAAACCATACAAGAAAAAGATAAAAATTTCTGCATTATGATGCCTCCTCCTAATGTCACTGGAGTTTTACACATAGGACATGCTTTAACCTTTACTCTACAAGACATTATGACGCGTTACAAAAGAATGGATGGCTATAAGGTTCTTTATCAACCAGGGCTTGATCACGCAGGTATTGCTACTCAAAATGTTGTAGAAAAACAACTCCTTGCTCAAGGCATTAAAAAAGAAGAACTAGGTAGAGAAAAATTTATAGAAAAAGTCTGGGAGTGGAAAGAGCAAAGCGGTGGAAAAATTTTAGACCAAATGAGAACACTAGGCATCACTCCTGCATGGAGTCGCTTGCGTTTTACTATGGATGAAGGTTTGGTTAATGCCGTAAAAAAAGCCTTTGTAGAACTTTATGATAAAAGACTTATTGTACGTGGAAACTATATGATCAATTGGTGTACTCACGATGGCGCTTTAAGTGATATAGAAGTTGAATACAAAGAAAATAAAGGAAAACTTTATCATATTAAATACTTTTTAAAAGATAGCGATGAATTTTTAGTAGTAGCCACAACGCGTCCTGAAACTTTTTTTGGCGATACTGCAGTTATGGTGCATCCTGATGATGAACGCTATACTAAATTTGTGGGCAAAGAAGTGATTTTGCCTATAAGCAAAAAAGCCATTAAAATTATAGCTGATGAACATGTAGAAAAAGAATTTGGAACAGGAGTTGTAAAAGTTACTCCCGCTCATGACATGAATGATTATGAAGTAGGACTTAGACATAATTTAGATTTTATAAGTGTTTTTGATGAAAAAGGAATTTTAAACGAGCATTGTTTAGAGTTTCAAGGTTTAGAACGCTTAGAAGCAAGAGAAAGAATCGTAGCTAAACTTGAAAGTCTTGGTTTTATAGAAAAAATAGAAGAGCATAACAATCAAATAGGATATTGTTATCGTTGTAACAATATAGTTGAACCTTATATCTCCAAACAATGGTTTGTAAAAAAAGAAATCGCCCAAGAAAGTATAGAAAAAGTTGCGCTTGGAGAAAGTAAATTTTACCCAAATCACTGGATAAATAGCTTTAATGCCTGGATGAAAGATTTAAGAGATTGGTGTATTTCAAGACAACTTTGGTGGGGACATCAAATTCCTGTGTATTATTGCGAATGCTCTCATGAATGGGCAAGCCAACATACGCCTAAAACTTGCCCAAAATGCCAAAGTCAAAATTTCAAACAAGATGAAGATGTGCTTGATACTTGGTTTTCTTCGGGGCTTTGGGCTATGAGTACTCTAGGCTGGGGAAATGAAAACTGGGGTAAAGATAAAATTTGGTCTGAAAAGGATTTAAAAGATTTTTATCCCAATTCTTTACTCATTACAGGTTTTGATATTTTATTTTTCTGGGTAGCTAGAATGATGTTTCAAAGCACTAATGCCTTACATAAACTTCCTTTTAAAGATATTTATTTACACGCTCTTGTGAAAGACGAGCAAGGTAGAAAAATGAGCAAAAGCCTTGGAAATGTTATCGACCCAAATGAAAGCATTAAAGAATATAGTGCTGATATTTTACGCTTTACTTTAGCGCTTCTTGCTATACAAGGACGCGATATTAAACTTAGTAATGATAAACTTTTACAAGTTAGAAATTTTACAAATAAAATTTATAATGCTACAAATTATCTGCTTTTAAATGAAAGTAAATTTGAAGATTTGGAAAATATCACACTTCATTCAGAATTAGCAAAATATATCTATGCCAAATTTCAAACTTGTGTTAAAGATGTAAGAGAAAATTTAGACAATTATCGCTTTAATGATGCAGCCAATACTCTATATAAATTCTTTTGGGATGATTTTTGCGATTGGGGTATAGAGCTTAGCAAAGCAGAAAAATCGAGTGTTAAAGAACTTGGTAGTATTTTCAAAGAAGCTTTAAAGCTCTTAAATCCTTTTATGCCTTTTATCAGTGAATATTTATATCATAAACTAAGCGATACAGAACTTAAAACAAGCCCTTCTATTATGATAAGCAAATATCCAAAATTTAAAGAACAAGATAAAAATATAGAAAAAATCTTTTCTTTGCTCATAGAAAGCATAGTTGGTATCCGCCGTGCTAAAAGTTTAATCGATCTTGGAAATTCTAAAATAGAAAAAGCTTATATCAAATTTAACGATAAAAAAATCAAAGATGAAATCAAAGCTTATATGAATTTTATCATGATGCTCGCAAAGTGCGAGCAAATAGAATTTAGTGAAGAAAAATTACCAAAGGCAATATGTGATGTTAGCGAGAATTTAGAAATTTTTATTACGCTTGAAAATGTTGATTTAAGTGGTATTTTAACAAGACTTGAAAATCAAAAAAATAAGCTTGAAAAAGAAAGTTTCAAGCTTAACTCCATGCTTTCAAATGAAAAATTCATCGCTAACGCACCTAAAGAGGTGGTTGAGCAAAATAAAGAAGCTCTAGAAAATTTAAAAATTCAACTTGAAAAAATATCAGTTGAACTTCAAAATCTAAGAGGTTGAAAATTTGATAAAAATAAAAAATTTAAAAAAATATTATGGCAAAGAACTCGTGATAAACGATGTTTCTTTGGAGATTAAAAAGGGTGAAATTTACGCCATAGTAGGTCATAGTGGAGCTGGAAAATCCACTCTTTTAAGATGTATTAATGGACTTGAGAATTATCAAGAAGGAAGCTTAAAAGTCTTTGATCAAGAAATTAAAGATTTAAGTCAAAAAAAATCAAAAGAGCTGAGAGTGCTTAGAAAAGATATAGGGATGATTTTTCAAAATTTTGCCCTAATGGAGCGCAAAAATGTATTTGAAAATGTTGCTATGCCTTTAAGAACACACTATACTCAGTGTAAATTTCATGCCAAGCTTTTTAATAAAGAATACATGAGCGAAAAAGAAATTGCCCAAAAAGTCAATTCTTTGCTTGAAATCGTAGGACTTGATCATAAAAACAAATCCTACCCAAGAGAACTAAGTGGGGGGCAAAAACAACGCGTTGCTATTGCTAGAGCCTTAGCTTTAAACCCAAAAATTTTACTTAGTGATGAAGCTACTTCGGCTCTTGATCCAAACACTACAAAAAATATTTTAGAGCTTATATCTAAAATCAATACTGAATTTGGGATTACTGTTGTTTTAGTAACTCACGAAATGGATGTGGTAAAAGACATAGCTCAAAAAGCTTTATTGCTTGAACATGGACAAATCATAGGAAGCGGAGCAATTGATGAGCTTTTTTTAAAGCCTAATGCCAAAATGAAAGAATTTTTAGGAGAAAGTGATTTTTTGCCTAAACACGGACTTAATATCAAACTTTACTTTCCAAAAGAAGTTGCCCAAAATAGCGTCATCACTCATATGGCAAGAACTCTAAATATAGACTTTAACATAGTTTGGGGTAAAATAGAAAAACTTAATGGAAAAGCCTTAGGAAATTTAGTTATAAATATAAATGAAAAGGATAAAGACAAGGTTCTTGATTACATAGAAAAAAGTGGAGTATTATGGGAGGTGGCATCATGAATGAAGAAAACATCTCTATCATCAGTGCTTTTTTTGGTAGAATTTCTCAATTTTTTAATGAATTTTCTTGGCAGGATATTAAAGAAGTGAGTTTAAGTTCTATCACAAGTTTCAGTGAAAATTATGAGAACATTTTAAAACCTGCACTTAATGAAACAATTTATATGAGTTTAATGGCTGTACTATTTGGATTTTTATTGGCTATTATTCCTGGAATTTTACTTGCTATTTGGGATAAAAACGGAATTAAAGAAAATAAAATCGCTTATAGCATTTTAGATTTTATTACAAATATACTGCGTGCCTTTCCATTTTTAATTCTTATAGTTGTTCTTTTACCACTTTCTAAAATCATAGTAGGCACCAGCATAGGTACAAATGCCGCCATAGTTCCATTAGCTATCGGAATAGCTCCTTATTTGGCAAAGATGCTTGAAAGTGCTTTTAAAGAAATAGACAAAGGAATCATAGAAGCAGCAAAAAGTTATGGCGCTAGCAATATTCAAATTATCTTCAAGGTTATCTTTAGTGAGGCTCTTCCTGCTATAATTAGCGGAATTACTCTAACTTTAATCTTTACCATTGGTTTTTCTGCTCTTGCTGGAACTGTCGGTGGTGGAGGTTTAGGAGATGTCGCTATTCGCTATGGTTATGAAAGATTTAACAAAGAAGTTATGATTCAAACTGTAGTTATTTTACTTATATTAGTTCAGTTAGTTCAAATTCTAGGTAATTTATTTTATACTTGGGCTAAAAATAGTAAAACTACATATATCATTGCCACTCTATTGATTTTACTTGGAGTTAGCATAGTTATCAATATAAACAATGATGAAAATTTCTTTTGGCAAGTAATTGTTTTTATCTTATTTTTAGGAAGTTTGCTTTATAAAGGTTTCAAAAAATAAGGAGATTATATCTCCTTTTAAGATAAATATAAGTTTTTTTAAGTAAAATTTAAACAAAAAATTAAAGGAATTAAAATGATGTATCAGATGCGTTAATCTGACTATCAACAAGTTTATATATGCTTCTTCCTGATAGTCAGAGTGAATTTATTAAGATTAAAGCAAGCACAAAATGACTAAAAAGGAAAAAAATGAAAATCAAATCTTTATTTATAGCAAGTATTTTAACATTAAGTCTTAATGCAAATGCATTAGAAACCATCACAGTTGTAGCAACTCCCGTCCCTCATGCTGAAATCCTAGAGCAAGTAAAACCTGATTTAGAAAAACAAGGCTATAAACTTGAAATCAAAGAATTTACGGATTATGTTTTACCTAATCTAGCTGTTGATAATGGAGAAGCCGATGCAAATTTTTTCCAACATACTCCTTATTTGGAAGAATTTAATAAAAACAAAGGCACCAAACTTATCAAAGTAGCTGCCATACATATAGAACCTATGGCTGTTTACTCCAAGAAATATAAAAGTCTAGATGATATTAAAGAAGGGGTTAAAATCGCCATTCCAAATGATCCAACCAATGAAAGTAGAGCTTTGGATATTATTGCAAAAAAAGGTTTGGTAAAATTTAAAGATAAGGCTTTAAAAACACCTCTTGATATTATAGACAATCCTAAAAAAATTAAATTTGTAGAATTAAAGCCCGCACAACTTCCAAGAGCTTTGGATGATGTTGATTTTGCTGTAATTAATTCCAACTACGCTCTCTCTGCAAATCTAAATCCTGCAAAAGATAGCGTATTTATCGAAGATAAAGAAAGCCCGTATGCAAACATTCTTGTTGTAAGAGTGGGACATGAAAACGATCCAAAAATCAAAGCCTTAATCCAAGCTCTACAAAGTGATAAAATCAAACAATTTATCATAGAAAAATACAACGGATCTGTTTTACCTGCTTTTTAATTTTGTCCCTTGCCTAGGGACTTTTTTTTAAATACAAAGGAGTTTTTATGAATTTATTTAAAATTATTATACTCGCTTGCATTCTAAATTTATCTAGCCTATTTGCACAAAACATTACTATAGGAGCCACTCCAAATCCTTTTGGTAGCTTACTAGAACTAATGAAAGATGATTTTAAAAACAAAGGGTATGAGCTTAAAATAGTAGAATTTTCAGACTATATTTTGCCCAATCGTGCATTAGAGGAAAAAGAACTTGATGCAAATTTATATCAACACAAACCTTTTTTAGAAGAATACAACCTAAAGAAAGGTTCAAATTTAATTGCAACAACGCCTGTACTTATAGCTCCAGTAGGAGTTTATAGTAAAAAAATCAAAAATTTAGAAAATCTTAAAGAAGGTGCTAGAGTTGCTATACCTAATGATGCCACCAATGAAAGTAGAGCTTTAGAGCTTTTAGAGAAAGCAAAATTAATAGAGCTTAACAAAAATACTCTAAAAACCGCATTGGACATAAACAAAAATCCAAAAAAATTTAAATTTATAGAGCTTAAAGCCGCACAACTTCCAAGAGCTTTAGATGATGTTGATATTGCTATAATTAATTCTAATTTCGCACTTGGAGCCGGTCTGAATCCAAGTAAAGATACTATTTTTAGGGAAGATAAAAATAGCCCTTATGTAAATTATGTTGTGGTACGCTCAGAAGATAAAAATAGCGAAAAAACCAAAGTAATTGATGAAATTTTAAGAAGCGATAAATTTAAAGCCATCATTAATGAACATTATAAAGATATATTAATCCCAGCTTTTTAGGAGTATAGCATGAATATTAAAAAAATATTTTTAAGTGTTTTATTTACAATTAGCCTTAGTTTTGGGGCAGATAAAACCATAATCATAGGTGCAACACCAACGCCTTATGCTGAAATTTTAAATTTCTCTAAACCCTTATTTCAAGAAAAAGGTTGGAAGTTAATAGTTAAGGAATTTAATGACTATAATATACCTAATATCGCTTTAAATGAGAAAGATTTAGATGCAAATTTATATCAGCATAAACCTTTTTTAGATGATTTTAATACCCACAAAGGAACAAATTTAAGTTCTTTAGGTGCTATTGTTTTAGTTCCTATGGCTATATATTCTAACTCCATAAAAGATATAAAAGACATTCCTAATGGTGCTAAAATCGCTATACCTAATGATGCTACCAATGAAAGCAGAGCCCTTGATTTACTAGCTAAAGCAAATTTAATAGAATTTAAAAGTCAAAACACCCTTAAAACCCCTATTGACATAAGTAAAAATCCAAAAAAACTTAAATTTATAGAGCTTAAAGCCGCACAACTTCCAAGAGCCCTAAATGATACTGATTTGGCTGTTATTACCACAAACTATGCTCTTGGAGCAGGTTTAAACCCTTTAAAAGATGGTATTTTTATAGAAGATAAAGATAGTTTATATGCTATTGTTTTAGCTGCAAGAAAAGGTGAAGAAACAAGTCAAAAAAGTCTTGTTATTAAAGAAATTTTAACAAGCGATAAAATTAAAAATTTTATCATAGAAAAATATAAAGGCTCTGTTATCCCTACTTTTTAACTCTATACAAAGCCTTCTAAAGGCTTTGTTAAACTTATAAAAGCTAAAATACTATTTATTGCATTATAATTCTTAGGATAAAAATGAAAATTATTTTTTTAACTTTTTTTATTGTGATAAATTATATCCAAGCAGCTAGTTTAGAAGAAATCAAAACAGCACTAGCTAAAGAATTTAGAAATAATTTTCCTAAAATTATAATTTCTCAAATTGATTTAAAAATAACATCATTGCCTAAAGATTTTGATCAATATGAATTTCTAAGAATCGCTAATGGGCGTTTTAATCAAGCACAAGGCTTTTTAAGGGCTGAATTTAAAACTCCGCAAAATATACAAAAAAATGTATTTTTTAGATATTTCATTCAAGCAAATTTAGAAGTTTTAAAAAGCGAACGCGCTATAAAAAGAGGAGATAAACTTGGAGCTTTTGACTATAAAAGCGTATTGATTGATTTTGATAAAGTTCCTTTAAATGCCTTAACCTTAGATGATGTAGATAATCTTGTAGCTAAAAGCAATATTAACAAAAACGCCATTTTAAGAGCAAATATGTTTAAAACCACAGCTTTAATACGCCGAAATGATCCTATAATCGGAGTTTTAAGTGAAGCAAATGTTGATGTTTTAATCGAACTTGTGGCTTTGCAAAGTGCAAATATGGGCGAAAGGATTCGTGCAAAAAACAAAGAAGGTAAAGTTATGCAAGGCATCGTAGTGGGTAAAAATAGGATGATTATACAATGAAGGTTTTATTAGGAATTTCTGGTTCAAGCAGTGTCAATTTAGGCTTAAAATTATTAAAAAATTTAGAAAATCAATGCGAACTTTATTGTATTTTAACTCAAGGTGCAAAACTTAGTTTCAAAGCTGAAAATGAAGCAAATTTAGAAGAAATTTGTCAAGAAAATTTTAAATACACTCATTTTTTAGATGATAAAAATTTAAGTCTAAGTGTAGCAAGTGGATCTTTTGGAATAGAAAAAACTATCATTGCTCCTTGTTCGATTTCAAGTTTAGCAAAAATTCACGCTGGTTTTGCAGACACTCTTTTAATGCGTGCTGCAGCAGTGGCCTTAAAAGAAAGAAAAAAACTCATCTTAGGCGTACGTGAAATGCCTTTTTCTACTTTAAATTTAGAACATATGTTAAAACTTAGCCAAATGGGAGTTATTATCGCACCTCCTATTATCGCAAGTTATTCTAAAGCAAACAATCTAGAACAAATGGAAAATTTTATCGTAGGTAAATGGCTAGATCTTTTAGAAATAAAACACAATTTATATGAAAAATGGCAAAATTTTTAGTTTAAATTTGTTATATTTTTAAAAAAAATTGGAGCAAAAATGACTTGTTTATATCCTGGGACTTTTGATCCTATTACCAACGGACATTTGGATGTTATCAAACGAGCTTTAAAAATTTTTGATGAAGTCATCGTTGCCATAGCAAAAAGTGAACATAAAAAACCTTGCTATGATTTAGAAAAACGCAAAGAACTAGCCCTGCTTGCAACACAAAATTTAAAAAATGTTAAAATCATTGCTTTTGATAATTTACTTGTAGATTTAGCCAAAGAATTAAAAGTTAATACTATAATCCGTGGACTTAGAGCGGTGAGTGATTTTGAATACGAATTGCAAATTGGCTATGCAAATCACGCACTTTGGGAAGATATGGAAACCATTTATCTTATGCCAAGTCTAAAACATGCTTTTATTTCAAGTTCTATTGTTCGCTCTATAGTAGCACATGGGGGTGATGTAAGTTCTCTTGTTCCAAAAGAAATTCTACCTTTTTTAAAGGATCAATCTTGTATGTAGTTTTTGAAGGTATTGACTGCGTAGGAAAAAGTACGCAAATTTCACTTTTAAAAGAAATTTATAAAGACGCCATTTTCACACTCGAACCTGGCGGAACAGAACTTGGAAAACATTTAAGAGAAATTTTACTTAATAAAACTCATCCTATTAGCAAAAGAGCTGAACTCTTGCTTTTTTTAGCTGATCGTGCTCAACATTTTGAAGAAATCTTAAAAACCAATCAAAACAAACTCATTATTAGCGATAGAAGTTTTATTTCAGGCATGGCTTATGCCAAAGATTTTGAAAACGATTTGCTTTTTGCTTTAAATAGTTTTGCTTTAGAAAATTTTTTTCCACAAAAAATTATCTTTTTAAAAGGAGATGTAAACCTTATCCAAGAACGTCTCAGTCAAAAAGAACTAGATAGCATAGAAAAACGTGGCATTGAGTATTTTTTAAGCATACAAGATAAACTCGAAAAAGTGCTTTATTTTTTAAAAGAAAAAATTTCTATAGAAATTTTAACACTTGACGCAAAGGAAAGTAAAGAAAAATTACACCAACAAATAAAGGAATTTTTACAATGATTAACGCTTTAAAAGGAATGAAAGATTTATTAGATAAAGATGCATATTATTATGAAAAAGTGATTAAAATCTGTGAAGAAGTAGCTAAAAACTATAGCTTTACTTTTATCAACACACCGCATTTAGAACTTTGCACCCTTTTTAAAAGAAGCGTAGGAGAAAGTTCTGATATAGTAGGCAAAGAAATGTATGAATTTATCGATAAAGGCGAAAATCATGTTTGCATGCGTCCTGAAGGAACTGCTGGGGTGGTGCGTGCCTATATAGAAAAAAAACTCGATAAAAACACTAGTGTGAAAAGATGGTTTTATCATGGTTCCATGTTCCGCTATGAAAGACCCCAAAAGGGACGCTTAAGAGAATTTCATCAATTTGGCGTTGAAAGTTTTGGAAACGCAAGCGTTTATGAAGATGCAAGTATTATTTTAATGTTAGTAGAAATTTTTTCACGCTTAGATATTAAATTTAGACTACTGATTAACTCTTTAGGTTGTTTAGAATGTATGCCAAAATATCGTGAAAATTTGATACATTTTTTAGATAGCAAAAAAGGTTTTTGCGAGGATTGTTTGCGTAGAAAAAACTTAAATCCCATTCGTGTTTTAGACTGTAAAAATGAGCATTGTCAAAGCTTACTTAATGATGTTCCGCTTTTAAATCAAAATTTATGCTCATCTTGCCAAAAAGACTTTGAAATTTTACAAAGCGTTTTAAAAGAAAACGGAGTGGATTTTGAAGTGGATTCTAAACTTGTTAGAGGGCTTGATTACTACTCTAAAACGGCTTTTGAATTCATTAGCGATGAAATTGGTGCAAAAGCTGCTATTGCTGGGGGCGGAAGATATGATAGACTTATTGAATACCTTGATGGAAAAAGTGGTTTTGGTGTAGGTTTTGCCATGGGTATAGAAAGAATTATAGCTATTTTAGAACAAAAAGAAGAAAAGGTTCAAAGAGAAGGAATTTATCTTTGTGCTATGGATGAAATTTATATCCAAAAACTTTTGCATATCGCTACAAATTTAAGAAAAGAACATAAAGTGCTTTTAAGCTATGAAGCAAGAAAACTAGCTAAACATCTTGAAAACGCGGATAAAAATAATGCTGAAATTTTTCTTTGTATGGGAGAAAATGAAGCACAAAATGAAAGTTTGTTTTATAAAAATTTAGCAAAAAAAGAAGAAAAAATGATTAAAATTTCAGACTTAAAGAAGGTTTTATAATGGATTATGGTATTGATATTTGGGGAAATGAAAATTTCATTATCAAAAATGGTAAAGTTTGTATCAATCATGAGAAAAAACCTGCTATTATTGATATAGTTAAAGAATTAAGAGATGATGGATACAAGGGACCTTTACTTTTAAGATTTCCTCATCTTATTCAAAAACAAATTGAAAATATTTACGGAAATTTCAATAAAGCAAGAAAAGAATTTGGCTATAAAGGAGGATTTAACGCTGTTTATCCTTTAAAGGTAAATCAATACCCTGGTTTTGTAAAAAATCTTGTAAAGCTTGGAAAAGACTATAACTACGGACTTGAAGCAGGTTCTAAAGCAGAGCTTTTACTCGCTATGGCTTATAATAATGAAGGTGCACCTATTACAGTAAATGGCTTTAAAGATAGAGAACTTATCAATATAGGCTTTATCGCAGCTGAAATGGGACATAATATCACTTTAACCATAGAAGGACTTAATGAACTTGAAGCTATCATAGACATAGCCAAAGAACGCTTTAAACCCAAACCAAATATAGGCTTACGTGTGCGTTTGCATTCTGCTGGAGTTGGAATTTGGGCAAAAAGCGGTGGGATTAATTCTAAATTTGGACTTACATCCACTGAACTCATAGAAGCAGTAAATTTACTCAAAGAAAACAAACTTTTAGAACAATTTACCATGATTCACTTTCATCTAGGCTCACAAATTACC
The DNA here is from genome assembly GCF_001762835.1 of Campylobacter sp. BCW_6466. Lineage (NCBI taxonomy): Bacteria > Pseudomonadati > Campylobacterota > Epsilonproteobacteria > Campylobacterales > Campylobacteraceae > Campylobacter > Campylobacter sp. BCW_6466. The sequence goes on along the minus strand of NZ_MJXO01000027.1, from coordinate 16,283 downwards.
GAAATTCATCCTTTAAAAAAAGCCTTAAACGAAGCAGGAAATATTTACACAGAACTTAGAAAAATGGGAGCTAAAAATCTAAAAGCTATCAATCTTGGTGGCGGTTTAGCTGTGGAATACTCACAATTTAAAAATGAAAAAAGTAGAAATTATACCTTAAGGGAATACGCTAACGATGTAGTTTTTATCCTAAAAAATATAGCTGAACAAAAAAAAGATTTAGAGCCTGATATTTTCATAGAAAGCGGACGTTTTGTAGCAGCCAATCATGCTGTTTTAATCGCTCCTGTATTAGAACTTTTTTCTCAAGAATACGCAGAAAACAAACTCATACTTAAAAAACAAAATCCAAAACTTATCGATGAGCTTTATGATCTTTATAAAAGCATAAAACCTTCCAATGCTTTAGAATACTTGCACGATAGCATAGATCATTTAGAGAGTATTCTAACTCTTTTTGATTTGGGCTATGTGGATTTACAAGATCGTTCCAATGCTGAAATTTTAACTCATTTGATTACGAAAAAAGCCATCTTGCTTTTAGGCGATAAACAAAATCCTGCGGATTTACTTGCCATACAAGATGAAGTGCAAGAAAGGTATTTGGTAAATTTTTCACTCTTTCAAAGCATACCCGATTTTTGGGGCTTAGAACAGAATTTCCCCATCATGCCCCTTGATCGCTTAGATGAAGAACCGACTCGAAGTGCAAGTATTTGGGATATAACCTGCGATAGCGATGGAGAAATTTCATATTCTAAAGATAAACCTTTATTTTTACACGATGTAGATGTAGAAAAAGAAAATTATTTTCTAGGGTTTTTTCTTGTAGGTGCCTATCAAGAAGTACTTGGAATGAAACACAATCTTTTTACTCATCCCACTGAAGCTATTATAAGTATCAATGAAAAAGGCTATGAAGTTGAGGGGATTATAGAAGCACAATCCATACTTGATGCCTTAGAAGATTTAGACTATGATATACACGCTATCATGGATATACTTAATGAACGCATAAGTAATTCTAAGCTTGTCAATGACAAGCAAAAAAAGCATATTTTAGGTGAACTTTATCTTTTCTTAAATGATAATGGTTATTTAAAAAGCATAGGAGTTTAGATGAATTTTTGGGGTATTATAAAAGAAGATTTTTCTCAACCAAAGGTGCAAGATCCAGCTTTTAATTCTTCTATAGAACTTTTTTTTAATTACCCTGGAGTATGGGCTGTAGTAAATTACCGCTTTGCACATTTTTTTTACATAAGAAATTTTAAACGCATTGCTAGAATGATTAGCGGAATTTCCCAATTTTTAACTGGAGTAGATTTACACCCTGGTGCAGAACTTGGAAGGCGTGTTTTTATAGATCATGCCAATGGAGTGGTTATAGGCCAAACAGCAATCATAGAAGATGATGTTTTGATTTATCAAGGCGTTACTTTAGGCGGAACAAGTCTTGAAAAAGGCACTAAACGTCATCCAACCATAAAAAAAGGAGTGATCATAGGTTCAGGCGCAAAAATACTTGGCAATATCACCATAGGAGAAAATGCCAAAATAGGCTCAAATGCTGTAGTGGTTAAAGATGTAGGTGCAAATTTAACTGCCGTTGGAATTCCTGCTTATATTATCGAAGAGCGTAAAAATAAAAACATTAGAGCCATAGATGCAAATTGCGATGATAAATTAGAAAAGCTAGAAAATAAAATTTTAGAACTTGAAAATCTTATATTAAAACGACCTGAATCACAAAAATAATAATTTTTATAATACATAAAATTATATGTATTATTATGCGTATTAATTTTTCCTAAAAATTAATACAAATTTTCACATTTATTGAATTTTATAACTCATTTTTAAATTAAATTTATTACAAAAATGCAATTTTCTGCTAAAATTAAACAAAAATTATTAAGGATTGAAAAATGCTTACAAAAAGATCTCAAGTTTTAGAAGAATCTATCACTTTAGCTATCACCGCACTTGCCAATGAACTTAAAGCTAAAGGCGAGGATATCATTAGTTTTTCAGCAGGCGAACCTGATTTTGACACACCGCAAACCATCAAAAATGCCGCTATAAGTGCTATTGAAAAAGGATGTGGAAAATACACTGCTGTTGCGGGAATTCCTGAAGTATTAAAAGCTATTCAAACCAAATTTAAAAAAGATAATAATCTTGATTACGAAACAAATGAAATCATCACCAATGTAGGTGCAAAACACTCTCTTTTTGAATGTATAGAATGTTTAGTAGAAAAAGATGATGAAGTCATTATCCCTAGTCCTTACTGGGTAAGCTATCCTGAAATGGTAAAATTTGCAGGTGGAAAACCTGTATTTATAGAAGGCTTGGAAGAAAATGGCTTTAAAATTACCACTGAACAACTAAAAAAAGCTATCACAGCTAAAACCAAGGTTTTGATGTTAAATTCTCCTTCAAATCCTGTGGGATCGATTTACTCTAAAGAAGAATTAACTCAAATTGCTAAAGTTTTAGAAGGAACGCAAATTACTGTTTTAAGTGATGAAATGTATGAAAAACTTCGCTATGATGGTTTTGATTTTGTAGCTTTTGCAAGTGTAAGCGAAGATGCTTTAAAACGCACTGTGAGTATTAACGGACTTAGCAAATGTGGAGCTATGCCAGGATGGCGTTTTGGCTATATGGCAAGCAAAAATAAAGCCCTAATTTCAGCCGTTAAAAGACTTCAAGGACAAAGCACTTCAAATATTTGTTCCATCACTCAACATGCAGCCATTCCTGCTTTAAATGGAGAATGTGATGAAGATATAGAAAAAATGCGTCAAGCTTTTGAAAAACGCCGTAACTTAGCCTTAGATATGCTTAAACAAATCCCAAATATCAGTGTTTATAAACCAGAAGGTGCTTTTTATCTTTTTGTAAATATACAAAAAATAGAAAAAGATTCTATGAAATTTTGCCAAAAATTACTTGAACAAGAAAAAGTTGCCGTTATTCCAGGTATAGGTTTTGGCACGGATGGATACTTTAGACTTTCTTATGCCACAAGCGATGAACTCATCGAAAAAGGTTTAGAAAGAATAGCAAATTTCATTGCTTCTTATTAAGCCCTAAAGCCTTAAAATTACTTTAAGGCTTTTTAAGCACAGCATTTACTCTTTGAATACTATCTGATTTATTTAAACTCAATCTTATTATAGAATTTTCTAATCCACCTAAAGAATGCGCTACATTTGCCTCTAGGTTTATCATATCTAAAGCATTTAATTCAAATTTTTCCTTTTCCACTTCAAACCAAATTTTACCGCTTAAAACTTGAATATGTATAGCAAAAGGAGCTTTATGCTCTTTCATCACACTATCTTTAGCTAATAAAATTTGAATTTCTTTACCTTTTTCATTGTCAATTAAAACATTGATTTTTACTTCTTTTGGGCTAAATTCCGCCCTATTCCATTGAATAATTTTCACAAAATCTCCTTTTTTAGTTTTATAAAACTATAGCAAAAACCAAAATATAGATTATAAACTTGTGTTAATTTATCCTTCTTTTCACCAAAAATCCTGTTTAAATTTAGCCCTTATTTCATAAGCCTCGCCCATTTTTGGTGTGATAAGGGGTAAATCTAAATTTTTATAAAGAAATTTTACTACTTCATTCCACGCGTGAGTTCCTGCTAAAAATCTCCCCCAATGTATAGGCATGACAGCTTTTGCATTAAGATCTTTTGCTTCTTTTAAAATTTGCTCAGGAAAAGAGTGCGAATATGGCCAAGCGATATTAAACTGTCCACTTTCAAGACAAGCTAAGTCAAAACCTCCAAAATACTCACCTATTTTTTTAAAATGTGTAAAATACCCTCCATCTGCACTAAAAAACACTCTCTTACCTACACTTAAAAATTCCATCACAAAAGAAGCCCAAAGGGTTTTGTTTTTACCATCTCCCCTACTTGAACTGTGTTGTGCAGGTGTTGCAATGATTTTTAAATCATCAAATTCTATTCCACTCCACCAATCAAGCTCTATGATTTTTTTCTCACTCACCCCATAGCTTTTTAGATAATTTCCCACTTTTAAAGGTGTAATAAAAAATTTAGCCTTATCTTTTAAAGCTTTTACACTCTTAGCATCTAAATGATCAAAATGCGAATGCGTGATAATCACAGCAAAAATTTCATTAAAATCATTTACATTATAAACAGGAGCATTTTTAAAAGCCTTATTGATAAAAGAAATAGGCGAAGCATGAGTGTTAAAAACAGGATCAATCAAAATTTTATATTCTTTAAAACTTATAAAAAGCGAAGAATGTCCAAGCCAAGTAATATGCGGGGTGCTAAAACCACTCAAATCAGGCTTGAAAAAAGGTAATTTAAAAGAAGGAATGGCATTTTTTGGATAAAGATAATAATACCTCAAAATTTCTTTAAAAGACACTTTAGGAGTTATAAGACTTTGCTCATTTTCATTAAGAAAAATTTCATATTTTTTACCCTGTATTTTTTTAGCTTTTAATCTTTCATTATTTGAAATATCAAAGGTTTTAAATGATAAATTCAAATTTTTCCTTTTATGTTTATCAAGATTATATCTAAAAAGTTTTTAGACTAATTTTATTTTATTGCTAAGTTTTTAGTTTGCTTACACTAAAATGACTTGGATGAAATCAAATTTTCTTTAGAAGATTTTACAAAAATTTCACCTACATTATTCAAACCATTTTAGCAAAAGAAATACAAGAAAATGAATTGTCTGATTTTAAACTAAAACTTCAAAAAGAATTGGTTAAAAAATCAATAAAAAATTAGGTAGCAAGCTTATATTTTACAGATTTTGTCATTTCCTAAAAATTTTTAAAAAATTTTCAAGCCTTTTAAAAAGGCTTGAATGAAGATTTTGAAAGATTACTCAACTTCAGCGTCGATTACATCGTCATCTTTTTTCTTTTTATCGTTCGCTGCATTTGGCTCATCTTTTTTATACATATTTTCAGCTAACTTATGAGAAACTTCACTTAAAGCTTTCATTTTGCTTTCAATCTCTTCTTTGCTTGCATTTTGATTTTTCAAGGTCTCGCGCAAATCATCAAGAGCCTTTTGGATATTTTCTTTATCAGCAGTGGCAACTTTTTCACCCAACTCACTTAAAGATTTTTCTACTTGATGAGCCAAGCTATCAGCTGCATTTCTAGCATCTACAGCTTCTTTGCGTTTTTTATCTTCTTCTTTGTGAAGTTCAGCATCTTTTACCATGTTGTTAATTTCTTCTTCGCTAAGTCCGCTTGAACCTGTGATTTTGATCTCTTGAGCCTTACCTGTTGCTTTATCTTTTGCACTAACAGTTAAAATACCATTTGCATCGATATCAAAAGTAACTTCGATTTGTGGCATACCGCGTGGTGCTGGTGGAATTCCTTCAAGATTAAAATTTCCTAAAGATTTATTATCACGACTAAATTCTCTTTCCCCTTGTAAAACATTGATAGTTACAGCACTTTGATTATCTTCAGCGGTTGAGAAAACTTGCTCTTTTTTAGTTGGAATAGTTGTACCTTTTTCGATAATCTTAGTCATTACCCCGCCTAGAGTTTCTATACCCAAAGAGAGCGGAGTAACATCAAGTAAAAGCACATCTTTTACATCACCTTTTATAACCGCACCTTGAATCGCCGCACCGATAGCCACAACTTCATCAGGATTTACAGACTTATTAAGATCTTTATTAAAGGCTTTTTTCACTTCTTCTTGCACTAAAGGAACACGAGTAGAACCCCCTACCATAACGATTTCTTTGATCTCATCTTTTTTAAGCCCTGCATCGCTTACTACTTCATTGATTTTAGTGATGGTTTCAGCCACTAAAGAATCAATCATACCTTCAAATTTAGCTCTAGTAAGTTTTTTAACCAAATGTTTTGGCCCACTTGCATCTGCTGTGATAAATGGTAAATTAATTTCAGTTTCATTAGCTGAGCTTAATTCTTTTTTAGCATTTTCTGCTGCTTCTTTCAAGCGTTGCAAAGCCATAACATCATTTTTAAGATCTATGCCTGTTTCATCTTTAAATTCATTAGCTAGAAAATCTATAAGTTTATTATCAAAATCATCACCACCTAAGAAAGCGTTACCACCTGTTGCTAAAACTTCTACTACATTATCGCCCGTTTCAAGCACAGTAACGTCAAAAGTTCCCCCACCTAGATCATAAACCACGATTTTTTCACTATCTTTTTTATCAAGTCCATAAGCTAGAGCTGCTGAAGTAGGTTCATTGATAATTCTTAATACATTAAGTCCTGCTATCGTTCCTGCTTCTTTTGTCGCTTTTCTTTGCGCATCGTTAAAATATGCAGGTACAGTAATAACCGCATCTACAACACTCTCGCCTAAGAAAGCCTCAGCATCTTCTTTTAGTTTCATTAAAACTTTTGCTGAAATTTCTTGCGGAGTATAAATTTTACCTGCGATCTCAATAGCACAAGCGCCATTTCTTTCAGTGATATGATAAGGAAGTCTGTTTTTAGCTTCTTTAGCCGCGTCTTCATTGATCATCAAACCCATAATTCTTTTAATAGAATAAATAGTTTTTTCAGGGTTAGTCACCGCTTGGCGTTTTGCACTATCTCCTACTAAAACCTCGCCTTTATCTGTAAAAGCTACCACAGAAGGAGTTGTATTTTTACCTTCTTTATTTGGGATTACTTTACTCTCGCCGCGTTCATACACAGCAACACAAGAATTGGTTGTTCCTAAATCTATACCTATAACTTTACTCATTTTTTATCCTTTTTATTGAAATTTATTTTGCTACACTAACTTTAGTTGGGCGGATTACGCGATCGGCTATTTTATAGCCTTTTTGAAGCACGGTAACCACTTCACCACTTTGATGATTTTCACTATCTACATGAAACATTGCCTCATGTAAATTTGGATCAAACTCTTTTTCTTCTTTAATAAGAGCCACTCCATGCTTTTCAAGTTTTTTAAGAAACAAATCTAAAGTGTTTTGCACTCCTTCTTTGATTTTTAAGCTAATTTCATCATGGCATTCGACATTGATAGCTGCTTCTAAAGCATCTAAAACATCAAGCAAATCCTTTGCAAAACTTTCATTTGCATAAGCCATAGCGCTTAGCTTTTCTTTTTCCATTCTTTTTTTAATATTTTCAAATTCAGCGTTTGCACGCATATATTTGTCTTTTAATTCATCATAGTCTTTTTGCAATTTGTTTTGCTCAACATCTTCGATATTTTGCAAATTCTCATCTTGCAAATGTTCAGAATTTTCTGCGTTTTCGTTTTCAAATTCTTGCTTTTGCTCGCTCACGCCGCCTCCTTTATGTATTGTAATATTTTTTTATAATCCGTATAAACACTACCTGCTAAGATAATATTTACATCTTCGCCCAAAAACTGCGCATCCACCTTAAGCCCCATAAAACCTTCTTTAAATAAAGGTTCAAATTCAAGACTTTCTTTAAAATAACGATGAACTCCACAATCTAAGAGCTTAACAAATTCATCATTTTGATAAATTTGATAAGCTCTTTCTTCATTACTTCTATAGCAAATCAAATTTTGTCTTAAGCTAGCTATTTTTTCTACAAGATCCATAAAATGAACTCTCAAAGCTATTTTTTCTATACTAAAAAGATCTAATCCTATAAGACTTTGTAAAAAATTCCATGCTTCTTTTTCATATTTTAAAACGAGCTCTTCTTCTTTAAAATCAAGCACTATAAACTTAGCATTTAGATCAAGCACTTCTTTAAGTACTAAGCTTCTACCACCATAAACAAGACAATAAATTTCAAATTCTTTGCTCAACTCTTTTAAAAAATTCTCACTTTTGATATTGATATCTTGATCTTGTTCTTTTTTCCAAAAACTTTGCCAGTAATTTTGCATTGTCAAAATAGTAGGAATTCTACCACTACTTATATGAAGCTGAGTGATCAAACCCTCGTCGCTAAGCCTTTTAAGATAAACGCGTATAGTTGAAGCAGGGATGCAAAGATTTAAATTCAATTCATTTGAACCAATAGGAACATTATCTAAAAGATAAGTTTGGATGATGGAATCTAAAATCAAATCCTTTTTATCTCGGCTTTTCATAGCTCTTTCCTTAAATTTTTAGCACTCTATTTTTTGATTGCTAGAAGTATTATACAACATTGAGTGTTATTTTGTCAAGTATAAATATAAAAAAATATACTTAATTTTATTTAGTCTATATGACTAAACTTTTATTAGTTACTTTTTTATAAGAATACAATATATCAAAATAAAAATAACAATACACTTTATAAGATAATTATAAAAACTAAGCCCAAATTTTAATCAAATCAGATATTTTTCCATAACTTGTAGAATTTGTATCAAAATAAGTTTGCTTCATTTCGTTGACAATTTCACCAAGATTGTCATAATTAAGTTTAGTTGCATCTTCAGGTTTTAAACCTAGCATTTTTGCACTTCTTTGTTTGAATAAATCCACAAAACCTTCATAGAAAATTTTAAATTTATCCGGATTAAAAACAAGTTTTTTACCCCCAGTTTCTTTATCTTTAACTTCATCAAAAATTTTATCAGATAATTGCATTTTAAGTAAAGATTTTTCATCTTCACTTAAATCATCATATTTTACACCTTTACCTAATTTATCCAAGATATCTTTAATTTCTATTGTATTGGTTTGATTAAATTTAGTTAAAGTTAACATACCTACGCTTTCAGTCCATCCAGAATTTGGAGCTTTGGTTTTTACTGCTTGCATGCCAGTTTCGCTAAAACTAAGCTCTCCATTAAAATCTCCATCTTGTCTTATCATTTTATCAAGCTCTAAACCTATAGTTCTACCAGCATAATCTGTATCTTTAGTATCATCTGGACGCATTTCTCTAAAATCTTTTTCAAAACCAAATAGAGTATCCACGCTACCATTTAATTGTGTATAAGATTGCACAAAAAGTCCTAAATTTGTTTCCTGTGCTACAAAACCACTTTTCGTATCTTCAAGCTCATAATCTTCTAAATATCCATCATTATTTCTATCGCTAGCCACATAAGCTCTAGTATATGCTATATCAGCATACCATCCAGCCACGAAATTTTCAGCTTTTCCACTTAATATATATGATCCATCAAGTCTTTTAGTCATATCTTCTTTGTCAAATTCAATCCCCATTTTATTGATGGCTGTTGAACTTAAAGCACTACGAACGAGTTTATTTGTAATAGGATCTCTAAAATATATAGTAGTCATACCTCTTTCAGCTTTTTTCACTTTATCACTTACCTTTTGATTGAAAACTTTTTCATCTTCTAATCTTTGAAGCATAGTTTGAGCTACATCTGTTTTTTGATCTTGAAATGAAGAGGAATTTTCGTCTTTTTCATTAAGAATCTTTGGTTTTAAATTCAACTTAAAAGATTTATATACACTAGCTTGCTGAGAAGATTTAGATATGGGTTGAAAATGATTAAGAAATTTTATAAAATCCATTTTGATGCCTTCAAATTTTCGACATCTTTTCAAAAATATTGCTAATATATTTTACGTAATTTTAACTTAGAAAATTTTAAATTTTTATCCTCTATTACCTTCCAAACCCCTAAAAACACCCTATTCTCTTAAAAACCCTAACCAGCAACAAACTCTTTTTTAAACACAATTCTAAGCATCATCTAAAACAACAATAAAAATAAACATAGGATTTATATATAAAGTAAGTAATGAAGATATTTAACAAGTCCGCAATGAGCTACTTTCCCCCTGCCAGTAAGGCGTAGTATCATCACCCACGATGTGCTTAGCTTCTTGGTTCGGGATGGAGCAAGGCGTTTCCACATCTGTATAATCACGGACATTGTTATTTAAATATTCTTTGAAAGATTGAATTTAAAAAATAAAGCTTAATCTTTCATTTCTTTACTTTTTTCTTTATTCTCTTTCTTCTTTTGTTTTTCTTTCTTCTTTACTTATCTTTTATCTTTGATAAGTTTTTATATAGAATACTTAAAAAACAATGTTAAGAGCAAGTTCTAATACAAACTCTACTTGAAAGATTTTATTAGCTTAAAAACATAATGTTTATATAAATATTTCATATAAAACATTCAAAGCTTTATAAAAACCTTAACAAGGAAGTGATGCTTTATTAAAGATAAGCCAAACGCTCTATTAGTACTGGTCAGCTAAAGGACTTTCATCCATTACACACCCAGCCTATCAAACTAGTAGTCTTCTAGAGAGCTTAGAGAAGATTCATCTTAGAGTTGGCTTCACGCTTAGATGCTTTCAGCGTTTATCCTTTCCAAACTTAGCTACGCTGCGATGCTCTTGGCAGAACAACAGCTACACCAGTGGTTTGTTCAACCCGGTCCTCTCGTACTAGGGTCAAATCTCTTCAATCTTCTTACGCCCACGGCAGATAGGGACCGAACTGTCTCACGACGTTCTGAACCCAGCTCGCGTACCGCTTTAAATGGCGAACAGCCATACCCTTGGGACCTGCTCCAGCCCCAGGATGCGATGAGCCGACATCGAGGTGCCAAACCTCCCCGTCGATGTGAGCTCTTGGGGGAGATCAGCCTGTTATCCCCGGGGTACCTTTTATCCTTTGAGCGATGGCCCTTCCACACAGAACCACCGGATCACTAAGACCGACTTTCGTCTCTGCTTGACTTGTATGTCTTGCAGTTAAGCTGGCTTATACCTTTATACTCTACGAACGATTTCCAACCGTTCTGAGCCAACCTTTGTAAGCCTCCGTTATTATTTGGGAGGCGACCGCCCCAGTCAAACTACCCACCAGACATTGTCCCACTTGAGGATAACTCAAGCTGGTTAGCTACCCAAATAAGAAAGAGTGGTATCTCAACAATGGCTCATATACAACTGGCGTCATATACTCAAAGCCTCCCACCTATCCTGCACATTCTTATCCAAGTAGCAGTGTCAAGCTGTAGTAAAGGTCCACGGGGTCTTTCCGTCTTGCCGCGGGTAGGAGGAATTTTCACCTCCACTACAATTTCACTGGATCCCTCTTTGAGACAGCTCCCATCTCGTTACGCCATTCATGCAGGTCGGTATTTAACCGACAAGGAATTTCGCTACCTTAGGACCGTTATAGTTACGGCCGCCGTTTACTCGGGCTTCGATCAAGAGCTTCGCTAATGCTAACCCCATCAATTAACCTTCGAGCACCGGGCAGGCGTCACACCCTATACATCCTCTTACGAGTTAGCAGAGTGCTGTGTTTTTGGTAAACAGTCGGGAGGGACTCTTTGTTGTAAGTTTCCTTGCTTTCGGAGTAAATCCTAATACAAAGCTAACCACACCTTATACCGAAGATACGGTGCTATTTTGCAGAGTTCCTTAAAGAGAGTTCTTCCACGCGCCTTAGAATACTCATCCCACCCACCTGTGTCGGTTTACGGTACGGGCAACATTAGCTAAACTTAGAAACTTTTCTTGGCTCGACGGCATCAGGGGTTCTTCTATCCATCCGAAGACTTCAAAAAGCCTTTCAGTTCTCGGAGTGTTCTTATACGGATTTGCCTGTATAAGCTCCTACAACCTTAGACTAGCACTTCCATCCGCTAGCCCCCTTAGCCCTAAGCGTCCTTCCATCGCACACTAATGTTGGTATTGGAATATTAACCAATTTGCCATCGTCTACCCCTTTCGGACTCGACTTAGGACCCGACTAACCCTACGATGACGAGCATCGCGTAGGAAACCTTGGGTTTACGGCGTTAATGATTCTCACATTAATTATCGCTACTCATGCCTGCATGCTCACTTCTATTCGCTCCAGCACTCCTTACCGGTATACCTTCGACGCAAATAGAACGCTCTCCTACCACTTGCACACAACTTAAACTACTTAACTTTAGCCTAAGAATATTTTTATTGATTTTACTAAGTTTTATTTCTATCTTTACTCTATAAAAATCAGTAAAAATATAACTTAAAACATATAACTTAGTTTTTTATATTCTCAACTTAAATAATCTAAGTTGTGTGCAAGTCTACAGCTTCGGTACTTACTTTAGCCCCGTTATATTTTCCGCGCAAAATCACTAGACCAGTGAGCTATTACGCTTTCTTTAAAGGATGGCTGCTTCTAAGCCAACCTCCTGGTTGTTTAAGTAACTTCACATCGTTTTCCACTTAAGTAAGATTTAGGGACCTTAGCTGGTAGTCTGGGTTGTTTCCCTCTTGACGACGGATTTTATCACTCGCCGCCTGACTGCTGTGATTACATATAAGGTATTCGGAGTTTGATAGGGTTTGGTACATTGGTGTATGCCCTAGCCCATTCAGTGCTCTACCCCCTTATATTACGACACAACGCTATACCTAAATATATTTCGGAGAGAACCAGCTATCACGAAGTTTGATTGGCCTTTCACCCCTATCCACAAGTCATCCCGGGGCTTTTCAACGCCTATGGGTTCAGTCCTCCACTAGTTCTTACACTAGCTTCAACTTGCTCATGGATAGATCACTTCGTTTCGGGTCTGCAGCATCTGACTAAGCGCCCTATTCAGACTCGCTTTCGCTACGGCTTCGCGTTTGCTTAACCTTGCCAGACACCACAACTCGCAGGCTCATTATGCAAAAGGCAGTCCATCACACTGTATTGCTACATAGTGCTCTGAATGATTGTAAGCAAATGGTTTCAGGTTCTATTTCACTCTGATCACCTCAGTTCTTTTCACCTTTCCCTCACGGTACTTGTGCACTATCGATCTGGTATTAGTATTTAGGGTTGGATCGTGGTCGACCCAGATTCAGACAGGATTCCTCGTGTCCCGCCCTACTCAGGATACTGCTAGCTAAGCTTTGTTTTTCGCATACGGGACTATCACCCTCTATGGCTATACTTTCCAGAATGTTCTGCTAAACTCAGCTCTTGCACATTGCAGTCCTACAACCCCCAGTGCAAGCACTGGGTTTGCCCTCTTGCGCTTTCGCTCGCCGCTACTGACGCAATCTCTATTGATTTCTTTTCCTGAGGGTACTAAGATGTTTCAATTCCCCTCGTTCGCTCCTATATAGGTAATGTATATCTCTATACATTGGGTTGCCCCATTCGGAAATCTACGGATCAAAGCTTCTTGACAGCTCCCCGTAGCTTATCGCAGTCTAGTACGTCCTTCATCGCCTTTACCAGTCAAGGCATCCACCATTCGCTCTTAGTAGCTTACCTTTTGATGTTCTTTTAGCAGATGAGCAAAGCTCATCTTAAAGAACCAAAGCTAAAGGCCTACCCCGCCAACCTAAAAGATATTAGGCTTAAAACGAAATAAACTAAACATTCATTAAAAAATTAATGTAGATAAAGCTTCAATTCTTAATCACTAAAAAAACAATTTGCATAAAAGTTAGATATAACCTAACTTCTACCTTTTTTATTGATTCTAAAACGCATCACTTCCTTGTTAAAGTTTTTATGATAAGACTTCTTTATCTTAAGACGGAAAGCATTCAAACCTTAATATAGAAACTAAATGATTTAGTCTTAACTAAGCTGTGAGTTTGAAACTTGTCTTTAATTTATAAATCTTAAATCTAATATTCTCTTTATTTTAAAGATAAAGATAATTAAAAGATATAAGTTAAACCAAAGAAAAGATAAATAGGTTTTATCCTTTAACAAGTCCTGTAAAATTGTTTTTATTAAAACTTGCTTGTGACTCTTAACAATGATAATTAAAAAGAACATTTAGGTTTAAAACCTAAAGGAAGTATATATATTAATATAATCATTATAAATATAAATACATAATGTATATGCTATTTATATCTATTAAAGTATATTCTTTTATAGTTAAAGATAAAAAAATAAATCTAAGTATAGAGTTTATATTTTATATTTAATCTACTTTATATACTTGCTTTAGATTTTAAAGCTTTTTTATTCAAATCTTTTTTATGGTGGGCCTAACAAGACTTGAACTTGTGACCTCACCCTTATCAGGGGTGCACTCTAACCAGCTGAGCTATAGGCCCTTAATAAATGGTGGAGAATAGCGGGATCGAACCGCTGACCTCCTGCGTGCAAAGCAGGCGCTCTCCCAGCTGAGCTAATTCCCCATAAACAATTAGCTTTATCATCAATCTTTGAAATCTAAACAAGAATCAATTGAGTTTATATATTGAAGTAATAGTGGTGAGACTTATTACTTTGTACTCTAGAAAGGAGGTGATCCAACCGCAGGTTCTCCTACGGTTACCTTGTTACGACTTCACCCCAGTCGCTGATTCCACTGTGGACGGTAACTAGTTTAGTATTCCGGCTTCGAGTGAAATCAACTCCCATGGTGTGACGGGCGGTGAGTACAAGACCCGGGAACGTATTCACCGTAGCATGGCTGATCTACGATTACTAGCGATTCCGGCTTCATGCTCTCGAGTTGCAGAGAACAATCCGAACTGGGACATATTTTATAGATTTGCTCCACCTCGCGGTATTGCGTCTCATTGTATATGCCATTGTAGCACGTGTGTCGCCCTGGGCATAAGGGCCATGATGACTTGACGTCGTCCACACCTTCCTCCTCCTTACGAAGGCAGTCTATTTAGAGTGCTCGGCCGAACCGTTAGCAACTAAATACGTGGGTTGCGCTCGTTGCGGGACTTAACCCAACATCTCACGACACGAGCTGACGACAGCCGTGCAGCACCTGTCTCTAAGTTCTAGCAAGCTAGCACCCTCATATCTCTATAAGGTTCTTAGGATATCAAGCCCAGGTAAGGTTCTTCGCGTATCTTCGAATTAAACCACATGCTCCACCGCTTGTGCGGGTCCCCGTCTATTCCTTTGAGTTTTAATCTTGCGACCGTACTCCCCAGGCGGTACACTTAATGCGTTAGCTGCATTACTGAGATGACTAGCATCCCAACAACTAGTGTACATCGTTTAGGGCGTGGACTACCAGGGTATCTAATCCTGTTTGCTCCCCACGCTTTCGCGCCTTAGCGTCAGTTGAGTTCCAGCAGATCGCCTTCGCAATGGGTATTCTTGGTGATATCTACGGATTTTACCCCTACACCACCAATTCCATCTGCCTCTCCCTCACTCTAGACTATCAGTTTCCCAAGCAGTTTAATGGTTAAGCCATTAGATTTCACAAGAGACTTGATAATCCGCCTACGCGCCCTTTACGCCCAGTGATTCCGAGTAACGCTTGCACCCTCCGTATTACCGCGGCTGCTGGCACGGAGTTAGCCGGTGCTTATTCCTTAGGTACCGTCAGAATTCTTCCCTAAGAAAAGGAGTTTACGCTCCGAAAAGTGTCATCCTCCACGCGGCGTTGCTGCGTCAGGGTTTCCCCCATTGCGCAATATTCCCTACTGCTGCCTCCCGTAGGAGTCTGGACCGTGTCTCAGTTCCAGTGTGACTGATCATCCTCTCAGACCAGTTAAGCGTCATAGCCTTGGTAAGCCATTACCTTACCAACTAGCTGATACTATATAGTCTCATCCTACACCGAAAAACTTTCCCTACTCAACTTGTGTTAAGCAGGAGTATAGAGTATTAGCAGTCGTTTCCAACTGTTGTCCTCTTGTGTAGGGCAGATTAACTATACCTTACTCACCCGTGCGCCACTAATCCACTTCTAGCAAGCTAAAAGCTTCATCGTTCGACTTGCATGTATTAGGCACGCCGCCAGCGTTCACTCTGAGCCAGGATCAAACTCTCCATAATAAACCTTCTTTAGCATCAAGGCAAAGCCTTGACTAAGAAGCAAGCTAAAGGCCTACCCCGCCAACCTAATATAGATAAACTACTTAGATTACATTAAAGAGATAAACCTTATTACTTTTATAGATAGTTTAATCTTTTTCTTCAAAGAAAAAGCTATAAAAGATTAAAAGAAAAGCTTTTAATCTTTTTAAATTAGATTGAATAGATTTTACATAATTACTTATGCCTAAATCTTTCTGGCTCAATCGATCACTTATTTAGATTTCAAAGATTGACTAATAAGATTTGAATAACAATACTAAGTTAAAAGAACAAAACAAAAAATCATTTTTAAATGAAAAGTTTTTAAATTAAAAAACAAGATTTATAAAAAAGCTTTTAGTTTTAAATTAAAAAATTAAGAAAGTTAAAAACTTAAATAATTTAAAAACTTAAAAAATCTAAAATAAAGTTAATTTATAAAATCTACTCAGTTAGTGAAACTTTATAATTTAAAAGATTTTAAGTCCTTTTTTCAAAAAAAGGAAATGAAAGTATAACCAATTAAACTTAAAAGGGGATTAAATAA
>NZ_MJXO01000026.1:0-109282 GCF_001762835.1 Campylobacter sp. BCW_6466 | reverse complement strand
ATTTCTACGGAATACATACCTCCTAAACCGCCTAAAGCATAAAATAATTCTTCGAAAATGTCTTCTTTGTTAAATTCAAGTTCTTCTATGTCAATAAGATCAGGAGTTCGGCTACATTTTTGTAAATTTTGATATATTTTGACTAAAATCTTGATTTTTTGTAGATTACTTTCAGCCTCTAAATAAGAATTTAAGTGTATTATTAGGGTTTTTATGAGTTTTTCTCTATTTTCTCTATTTTCTTTATTTTCTCTATTTTCTTTATTTTCTTTATTTTCAAGAAATTCACCCCCCCCGCCCGAGTGAATGCTTCTTTTAAATATTTGTTTTTCATATTATTCCTTTTTATATAAAATCAAGTAAAATAAAATCTTTTAATTTTGGGCATATTTCGCACAAATAATCACTATACCATTGCATCAACTCCCTTCTCTCTTTTAAATTTTGTGCAAAATTATATGAAGCTTTAACCTTATTTTTTTCCGTATGTGCCAAACACATTTCTATAATATTGCTACTAAACTGATGTTTTTGAATATTTTCGTGAGCTAGAGTACTAAACATAGATCTAAAACCATGTGGAGTAAAATCTTCATTTGAATATCCCATTCTTCTAAATACCATTCTTACTGTATTATCACTCAAGATCTCATTTAGTCCATCGCCTTTCTTTTTTGTTTAATGGATTTAAATAAAAGATCATGATGACTTATTTGTTTGTATTCTTTTAATAATTGCACTGCAATATCACTTAGATGTATACAATGCGCTTTTTTCATTTTCATTTTTGAAGCAGGTATGTTCCACAAGCCATTTTCTAAATCAATATCTTCCCAAGCAGCATTTCTTATGCTAAAACTTCTTTGCGCAGTAAGAAGCGACAATAAGATTGCCATTTTTGTATTTGTATCACATTGTATATAAATAATATTTTCAATTAATTCTTTAATTTTTGAAACTTCCGTAATAGTCGCAAAATGTCTTGTTTTTTTTGTTATAGACCAAATCCTTTCTTTTTATACCAAGCATAATATTATTTTCAATCATCTCTTTGTTAACTGTATAAGTTAATGTTGTAAATATTTTTTTACCGACTTCGGATTTTTTTGTAGTTTTATTTTTTCAAGAACATTTAAAATGTCGCTTCTTTTAAGATTACTAATGGGAATATCTCCTATAATAGGATAGCAATGATTTTCCATTCGCTTAATAGACTCATTGAGAGTGCGTTTTGTTATGTCGTTTTTTTGAAGAAAATACTGTTCAGCAATTTTTCTAAAACTTGTATCACATCCTTCTTTTTTTCTTATACTTTCATTAGTTTTTAGTAAAGTTTTTATCTCATTTTTTTTATCTCGAGCTTCTTTAATTGATATTTGCGGAAATTGCCCCAAAGTTATTCTTTTTAATTTTCTTGTTTTTGGATCTTTACAATCAAATACAAAAGACTTTTTGCCGCTAGGATAAACTAATACAAATAAATTATCACTATCGCTAATTAAAAATTTTTTATCTTTTGGACTAATATTTACTATATCTTTCTGTGTAAGCATTTAAAAATAGACTCCTTGTGGTAATTTCTCCTAACTTTTTAGAATAAAAAATAAAAAGTTAGGAGAAAAGTTAGGAAAAAAGTTTCGAAATGAATTTTAACGGAAAAAACTTTAATTTAGGCTTTATATAGCTATAAATGCCTATTTTATCGATATTTTATAAGTATGATATTTATAGTAGTTTATAGTATCGATGGTGCGGTTAGCGAGATTTGAACTCGCACACGCAGAGCGTACCACCCCCTCAAGATGGCGTGTCTACCAATTCCACCATAACCGCATAAAAAAAGCCCAAAAAGGGCTTTGATAAGTTTTATTGTAAAACTATAAAAGGATTTGCATAAAGTGCTATTAGCGCGATAACAAGAGCATAGATAACTTGTGCTTCAATCATTGCTAAAGCGATAAACATAGTTGTCATTAATTTTGGCCCAAGGCCAGGGTTTCTAGCTGTTCCTGCAATTGTTGCCGCTGCAGTATTACCCATACCGATAGCACCACCAAGTGCTGCAACACCAAGACCTAAACCTGCTGCAAGAACTGAAAATGCTTTAATCCATACATTAATAGCTTCTTGCTCTACTGGAGCATTAGTTTCAGCTGCAAAAGCTACTGCTGAACATGCTAATAATAAAAAAAGAACTTTTTTCATTATCTTAACCTTTCTATAAAAAAATTTTTTCAATTTTTAAATCAGTTCGGCTTGCGTATCCCTACTTAAGACTTAAAAATAAAGCCGAATTATAACCAAAAGTATCTTTATTTTTATTGAAATTTACAAAAATTCACATTTTTGATTTAAATTTGATTGTTTTCAATAAAGCTTAAAAGTTTTTTTGCTTTAATAATATTTTAAAATAATTTTTAAGTTAAGGTTGTAACATTGAGTTCTAAATTTTCAAAAATAGGTTTCATTTTAGCGGTAGCAGGTTCAGCGGTGGGCTTGGGTAATGCTTGGAAATTTCCAACATTAGTAGGTCAAAGTGGTGGATCTGCTTTTATCTTGCTTTATATAATTCTTACTTTAGGTGTAGGTTTTGTGATATTTTTAGCTGAGCTTAGCATAGGAAAAATTAGTGAAAAAGATCCGGTTAATGCCTATGAAAAGTTAGCACCTTCAAATAAAAAAGCTTGGTCTTATGTTGGTTTTACTATGGTGGGGGCGATTTTAATAGTTTCTTTTTATACCTTGGTGATTGGCTGGATAGTTAAATATGTGTTTTTAAGTATCACTGGAAATTTGCCTATGGATCTAGAAGTAAGTAAAGCACAGTTTGGATTTTTTACAAGTGAGGATTTTTTAAGTCAGTTTATTTGTTTTACTTTGGTTTTTTTATGTGTTTTTTATATTGTTTCTAAAGGTGTTAAGAATGGGATTGAAAAGTTAAATGTTTGGATGATGCCTTCATTGTTTATTTTACTTATTTTGATGCTTGTTTATGCTATTAGTAAAGATGGTTTTATGATGGCGGTTAAATTTCTTTTTGTACCTGATTTTTCCAAAATCAACACTTCAAATGTTCTTGAAGCCTTAGGACTTGCTTTTTTTAGTCTTTCTTTGGGCGTTGGAACGATTATTACTTATTCTGCTAGTCTGCCTGATAAAACCAATTTTATTACCAGTACTTTAAATATTATTTTTATCAATCTTTTAGTTGGTTTATTAATGGGTTTGGTTGTTTTTACTTTTATCTTTGAATTTGGCTACAATCCTAATCAGCAAGGACCAGGACTTGTTTTTATTTCCTTAGCTACTTTATTTGAAAAAATTGGGGTGATTGGTTGTATTTTTGGAGCAGCATTTTTTATTTCTTTAATCTTTGCTGGTATTACTTCAGCTGTTTCAATGATAGAGCCTTTTGCTTTTTATCTTATTAATACTTTTGGCATGAGCCGTAAAAAAGCTTTGATTTTAATAGGAATTGTTGTTTATATTTTAGGAATGTTGTGTATTTTATCTTCTTTAAAAAGTACTCAGTTTGGATTTTTTGGAATGAGTTTTTTTGATTTGCTTGATAGTGTTTCAAGCAAGGTTATTATGCCTTTAGGTGGAATTTTGGCAGCTATTTTTGTGGGATTTGTGATGAAAAAAGATGCTTTAAAAATTTTATTTGAACCTTATATGAGCGGTATATTTTTTGAACTTTGGTATGTGTTTTTGAGATTTATTTCCCCTTTGGCTGTTGTTATAGTTATGATAGCCGCTTTTTTAAAGTGAGTTTGAAAAATAATGAGAACATATTTTTCAAAAATCGGTTTTGTATTGGCTGTTGCTGGTGGAGCCGTTGGTTTAGGTAATGCTTGGAAATTTCCAACTTTAAGTGCAGAAAATGGTGGTTTTGTTTTTGTGCTTTTATATTTGTTTTTTACTTTAACCATAGGATTTAGTATTTTTTTGGCTGAAGTGGCTATGGGACGTTTAAGTAAAAGTGATCTTGCAAATGCTTATTCAAATCTTGCTATAAAATATGGCAATAGATGGCGATATGGCGGCGTTTTTATGTTAGGTGGTATTTTTGTCCTCTCTTTTTATCTAGTTATCATGGGATGGGTTTTAAAATATACTGTAGTGAGTCTTTATTATCTTCCTAAAACTTTAGATGAAGCAGCAAGTAATTTTCAGAATTTAATCACTACAAATTTGACAAGTTCTGTTTTTTTCTTCACTTTATCTTTTTTTCTTACTTTATTGATAGTATCTAAAGGTTTAATCAAAGGGATTGAAAAATTAAACGTTGTTATAATGCCTAGCTTATTTTTAATGCTTGTTTTTATGTTGTTTTATTGCATGGGATTTAAGCAAGGTTTTGCAAATGCTTTTTCTTATTTATTTTATCCTGATTTTTCACACTTTAAATTTAGCTCTATTGCCGAAGCCTTAGGGCTTGCATTTTTTACCTTATGCTTGGGAATAGGTTGTATAGTTACATATTCATCAGCCTTGGATAAAAAAACAAATTTTATAAAAAGTTCAGTGTATATTGTTTTGATTAACTTATTGATTTCTTTTATTATGGGGCTTATTGTTTTTACTTTTATCTTTGAATTTGGAGCCGATCCACATACTCAAGGAGCGGGGATTGTTTTTGTATCCTTGATGAGTTTGTTTAATCAGCTTGGGATTTTAGGCTATATTTTTGCATTTTGTTTTTTCTTAGCACTTTTTTTTGCTGGTATTACTTCAGCTGTTTCAATGATAGAGCCTTTAACTTTTTATATGATTAATAACTATCAAATTTCTCGTGCTAAAGCTCTATTTTTAATAGGTTTATTTGTTTTTGTTTTTGGAATTTGTTGTATCTTGTCGTTAAATTTAAATTTTTTTTCTATGTTTAGTTTTTTTGGCAAAGATTTTTTTACTTTATTAGATAAATTAACTTCAAATTTTTTACTTCCACTTGGTGCTATAGCATGCTCTATATTTGTAGGTTTTTTTATGAATAAAAAGCAAATTTATAAAATTTTTTCTAAATTTATAAGTCGAAAAATTTTCTTAATTTGGTTGTTTTTTATTCGTTTTATATCGCCTATAGCAATAATTTTGGTAATGTGTTATCAAATTTTTGTATAATAATGAAAAAATATTTTTTAAGGAAAAATAATGGCTAAAAAATTCATCGATGTAATGGATACAAGCTTTAGGGATGGTTTTCAGTCTGTTTATGGAGCTAGGGTTTTAATGGATGATTTTTTTCCTGCAGTAGAAGCAGCAAAAGAAGCAGGCATTACACATTTTGAATTTGGCGGTGGTGCTAGATTTCAAAGCTTGTATTTTTATCTTAATGAAGATGCTTTTACCATGATGGATAAATTTAGGGCTATTGTAGGAAAAGATACCAATCTTCAAACTTTAGCAAGAGGGGTCAATACCGTTACTTTAGATACTGGAAGTAGTGAACTTATTGATTTGCATGCAAAACTTTTTGCAAAACACGGTACTACAACGATAAGAAATTTTGATGCCCTTAATGATGTAAATAATTTAAAATTTAGTGGTGAATGTATAGTAAAACATGGGTTAAAGCATGAAATTACTATCACTTTAATGGATTTACCGCCAAATTGTAAAGGTGCCCATGATGTGCCTTTTTATGAAAAAATTTTAAAAGAAATTTTAGCAGCAGAAATTCCTTTTCATAGTATTTGTTTCAAAGATGCAAGTGGGACTTCTAATCCAAATAAAATTTATGAAACCATTAAAATGGCTAGAAAAATTTTACCTCAAGATACACACATTAGACTTCATACGCATGAAACTGCAGGAGTGAGTATAGCCTGCTATCTTGCAGCACTTGAAGCAGGGGTTGATGGTATCGATTTGGCTGCGGCTCCAGTAAGTGGCGGAACCTCTCAGCCTGATATTTTAACCATGATGCATGCTTTAAAAGGCAAAGATTATGATTTAGGCGGACTTGAGGAAGAAAAAATTCTAAAATACGAAGAAGTTTTAAAAGATTGTTTAAAAGAATATTTTTTACCACCTGAAGCTACTATGGTAAATCCACTTATTCCTTTTTCTCCTATGCCAGGAGGAGCTTTAACAGCAAATACACAAATGATGAGAGATAATAATATCTTAGATAAATTTCCACAAGTCATTCATGCTATGAGAGAAGTTGTAGAAAAAGGTGGATTTGGTACTTCGGTTACTCCAGTTTCTCAATTTTATTTTCAACAAGCTTTTAATAATGTGATGTTTGGACCTTGGAAAAAAATAGCAGAAGGTTATGGAAAAATGGTGCTTGGTTATTTTGGAAAAACTCCTGTTACACCCGATGCAAATATTGTTGAACTTGCTTCAAAACAACTTAATTTAGAACCTACTACAGAGCTTGCTATTAATATAGCTGATAAAGATGAGAGTAAAAGTATAGTTTATACCAAAACCTTGCTTGAAAAAGAGAGTATAGAAACGAGTGAAGAAAATATATTTATTGCAGCAGCTTGTAAAGAAAAAGGTATAGCATTTTTAAAAGGAGAGGCAAAGGTAAATGTACGCAAATTAGCTAGTATGCCAAAGCCTATGAGTGTAGATGAAAACAAATTTACCGTAGCTGTAAATGGTAATAAATATCATGTAGAGGTAAGCTATGGTTTTGATAAAGATGTTAATGTTAAAAGTGTAAAAAAAGTAGAAGAAAATAAAAATATTGTTTCTTCAAATTCAACAAGTTCTGTAGATGCTGAAAATGAAGTTTTAGCAGGTATTTCAGGTAATGTCTTTAAAATTTATGTTAACGAAGGTGAAGAAGTAAAATCAGGTCAAGCCATCATGGTTTTAGAAGCAATGAAAATGGAGATTGAGGTTAATGCTCCAAAAGATGGAATTATTTCAGAGCTTTGTATTAAAATAGGCGATACTGTTAACGAAGGCGAAGTATTAGCTATCTATAAGAATTAAAGTGAGGGAAAGATGAAAAAATTTGATAATTTAGGTTTGGATAATATAAAAGAAATTTTTCATAATTTAAGTTATGATGAATTAAATGCTCATGAAAAAGCAAATAATGAAGGTTTAAGTACGGATAATGATACTTTTTGTGTAGATACAGGGATTTTTACAGGTAGAAGTCCTAAAGATAAATATTTTGTAAAACAAGATCCATCTAGTAAGTATATTGCTTGGGGAAAGGTAAATCAGCCCATTACAAAAGAATTATTTGATAAGCTTTTGACCAAAGCAAAACAAGAATTAAGTGGAAAGAAAATTTATGTTCAAGATGCTTTTTGTGGCGCTTCTTTGCAAAGTCGCAAAGCAGTAAGATTTGTTACTGAAATTGCATGGCAAGCGCATTTTGTTAAAAATATGTTTATTCGCCCAAGTCAAGAAGAACTTGAGAATTTTAAAGCAGATTTTATTGTTTATAATGCTTGCAAATGTATCAATGAAGATTACAAACAAGATGGTTTAAATTCAGAGGTTTTTGTAATCTTTAATGTTGAAGAAAATATAGCAGTTATTGGTGGAACTTGGTATGGCGGAGAAATGAAAAAAGGTATTTTTTCTATGATGAATTATTGGTTGCCACTAGAAAATAAACTTTCTATGCATTGTAGTGCAAATGTCGGAGAAAAAGGTGATGTAGCACTTTTCTTTGGACTTAGTGGCACTGGAAAAACTACACTCTCAACCGATCCAAAAAGAAAACTTATAGGTGATGACGAACATGGTTGGGATGATGAAGGTGTATTTAATTTTGAGGGTGGTTGTTACGCAAAAACAATCAATCTCGATCCTGAACATGAGCCTGAAATTTATGGTGCCATTAAAAGAAATGCACTTTTAGAAAATGTAGTTTTAAGAGCCGATAAGAGTGTTGATTATGCTGATGCTTCAAAAACAGAAAATACAAGAGTTTCTTATCCTATAGAGCATATTGAAAATCATGAGCCTAGTCTAAAAGCAGGGCATCCAAAAAATATTATATTTTTAAGTGCAGATGCTTTTGGAATTTTACCTCCAGTAAGTAAACTAAGCAAAGAGCAGGCTATGTATTATTTTTTAAGTGGTTATACAGCAAAAGTAGCTGGAACTGAGCGTGGTATTTTAGAACCTCAAGCAACTTTTTCAGCTTGTTTTGGAGAACCTTTTATGCCTTTGCATCCAACGGTTTATGCGAGATTACTTGGTGAAAAGATTGAAAAGCATGAAGCTAATGTTTATCTTGTTAATACAGGCTGGAGCGGTGGAAGCTACGGTGTGGGTAAAAGAATGAGTATTAAGGCTACTAGGGCTTGCATTAATGCTATTCTAGATGGAAGTATTGCAAAATGCGAATTTGAAAATTTTGAAGTGTTTGATTTAGCTATTCCAAAAGCTTTAGAAGGTGTAGAAAGCACGCTTTTAAATCCTATAAATACTTGGTCAGATAAAAATAATTATATTGCAACAAGAGATAAATTAGCACATATGTTTATACAAAATTTTAAACGTTACGAAGATGTCAAAGAAGGCATTGAATTTAGCAAATTTGGACCAAAAATTTAAGGCATTTAAATGAAAAATGAAATGTGGTCAGGACGCTTTAGTAGTGCAAGTGATGAGCTTTTAAAAGAATTTAATGCAAGTTTAAATGTAGATAAAACTTTGTTCAATGAAGATATACAAGGTTCTATAGCACACGCTACAATGCTTGAAAGTTGTGGTATTTTAAAAAAAGAAGAATTAGATGCTATTATAAAAGGTTTAGAGCAGGTTAGAAGTGAAATAGAGCAAGGCAAATTTATTTTTGATATTAAAGATGAAGATATTCATATGGCTATAGAAAAGCGTTTAAGCGAGCTTATAGGTAGTGAAATTGGTGGAAGACTTCATACTGCAAGAAGTAGAAATGATCAAGTGGCTACTGATTTTAAACTTTTTGTCAAAAAATCTCATATTGAACTTATAAAGCTTTTAAAAGAATTGATTCAAACCATGCTCGAACATGCCAAAGTGCATAAAAAAACTATTATGCCAAGTTTTACACATTTACAACACGCTCAGCCTGTGAGTTTTTCTTTTTATATTTTAGCTTATGCTTTTATGCTAATGCGAGATATTAAGCGTTTGCAAAATAGTCTAGAACTCGCTGATTTTTCGCCACTTGGGTCTTGTGCGTGTGCAGGAACAAGCTATGCCACCAATCGTGAGTTGAACGCTAAAATTTTAGGATTTAAAGATATTATGCCAAATGCTATGGATGGAGTGAGTGATAGAGATTTTGCTCTTGATTTACTTTATGATATAGCAGTTATTTTTACACACACTTCAAGACTTTGCGAGGAAATGATTTTATTTTCAAGTTCGGAATTTTCTTTTATATCCATAAGTGATAGTTTTTCAACAGGAAGTTCTATCATGCCTCAGAAAAAAAATCCCGATGTTTGTGAACTTATACGCGGAAAAACAGGGCGTGTCTATGGAAATCTGATTTCTCTTTTAACTATAATGAAAGCTCTACCTTTAGCTTACAATAAAGATATGCAAGAAGATAAAGAAGGGCTTTTTGATAGTGTAAAAACCGCTAAAGATAGTTTAATCATCTTAAATGCAATGTTAAAAGAAATACGAATTAATAAAGAAAATATGCTTAATGCTTGCAAAAAAGGTCATTTATTGGCTACTGATTTGGCGGATTATTTAGTGCGTGAAAAAAATATTCCTTTTAGAAAGGCACATTTTATAGTAGGAAATGTTGTTGCACAAGCTGAAATACAAGGCATTGATATAAGCGAAATTAAAGATCTTTCAAAAATAGATCCTATATTTGATGAAAAAGCTATAGAGCTTTTAAATTTTGAAATTTCTTTAAATTCTAAACAAAGTGAAGGCTCAAGTTCTACTACAAGCGTAGAAAAGCAAATTCAAATTTTACAAGAATTTATTAAAAAAATATAAATATTGTTTAGGCTATTTTGCCTAAACATTGAATCTAAAATGCATTACATCGCCATCTAAAACGATATAGTCTTTTCCTTCAAGGCGTAGCTTTCCTGCTTCTTTGGCGCCATTTTCGCCTTTGTATTGGATATAGTCTTCATAGGAAATAACTTCAGCTTTTATAAAGCCTTTTTCAAAGTCATTATGAATCACGCTCGCTGCTTTTGGTGCTTTCCAGCCTTTTTTGATTGTCCAAGAACGCACTTCAACTACACCAGCGGTAAAATAACTGATCAGTCCAAGCTTAGTAAAAGCAGTGCGTATGATTTGATCAAGACCGCTTTCGTTAACTCCTAGAGAACTTAAAAATTCACGACTTTCTTCATCACTTAATCCTACTAATTCTTCTTCGATTTTTGCACAAAGCTTGATAACTTCATGATCATTTTTTTTAGCATATTCTTTTAAAGCTTTTACATAATCATTATCTTCACTAATACCATTTTCATCAACATTTGCACCATAAATCACTTCTTTAGCAGAAAGCAGTCTTAATTCTTTGATTAAGGCTTGATAAATTTCGCTTTCTTTTTCAGGATAAGAACTTGCAGCTAAGCCTTTGTTTAAATGATCAAGTAAAGAATTTGCAAGTTCGAGGCTTTCTTTAGCACCCTTTTGGTTGGCTTTGGTTTCTTTGGTGAGTTTTTCTATTTTTTTACTAAGTTGTTCAATATCTGCTAAAATAAGTTCTGTATTGATAATTTCTACATCACGCAAAGGATTAACTCCACCTTCAACATGGGTGATATTTTCTTCATCAAAACAACGCACTATGTGTAAAATAACCTCAGTTTCGCGTATATTTGAAAGAAATTTATTTCCTAAGCCTTCACCCTTACTTGCACCTTTAACAAGTCCAGCGATATCTACAAATTCTATTAAAGAATGCATAATTCTTTCAGGTTTTACGATTTTAGCAAGTTCATTAAGTCTTAAGTCAGGAACTTCAACCATGGCTTTGTTAGGCTCTATAGTGCAAAAAGGATAGTTTGCACTTTGGGCATTTTGTGCTTTAGTTAAAGCATTAAAAGTCGTTGATTTGCCAACATTTGGAAGTCCTACTATACCTACGCTTAAACTCATTTCGATTTCCTTAAAATTTGAATTAGATAATTAACACACATTCTAACTCCAGCTCCACCTGCACCAAAACTAGAATATCCCCAAGATTTTTCCGTATAAGCAGGTCCTGCTATGTCAAGATGTAACCATTTGTCTTTATATTCTTTACGAATAAATTTATCTAAAAATAACCCCGCAGTAATTGCGCCTCCATAGCGACTAGAGGCAGTGTTGCTAATATCGGCAATATTTGATTTTATAAGTTCTCTTAAGTGGGGGTTAAAGTGTAAGATTGTAGTATATTCTCCACTTTTTTTAGAGCTTAGATAAAAATCATTTTGCAATTCTTCATTGTTTCCCATAATAGCACTTGTAAATTCTCCAAGTCCTACAACACAAGCTCCAGTAAGTGTTGCCATATCGATAAGTAAATCAGGTTTTAAATCTTGTGCAAAAGAAAGACAATCAGCTAAAACCAAGCGTCCTTCTGCATCT
Organism: Campylobacter sp. BCW_6466; assembly: GCF_001762835.1. Classification (NCBI taxonomy): domain Bacteria; kingdom Pseudomonadati; phylum Campylobacterota; class Epsilonproteobacteria; order Campylobacterales; family Campylobacteraceae; genus Campylobacter; species Campylobacter sp. BCW_6466. The sequence continues at coordinate 97,750 of NZ_MJXO01000026.1, read as the reverse complement.
GTATTTCTTACTTCTATACTTACGCCTTCGCGACTGATTAACACATCATCAGGCTTATAAGCATTGCCGCCTATCATATTTTCAGTTGCACCTAAAATACAATGCACTTCTAAATCTAAAGCAAGCTCGGCTACGGCTTTTATGATCCCCATTGCTGCTGCTGCACCGCTTTTATCAGCTTTCATTGTAAGCATAAAATCAGCTGGTTTTAAGCTTAATCCACCGCTATCGTAAGTTAAGCCTTTTCCAACAAATACAACACGTTTTTTTGCATTTTTGGCTTTATAGCTTAGATGAATGAGGCGTGGTGGATGTACCGAGGCACGATTGACTGCCAAAAAAGCATTCATTTTTTCTTTGGCCAAAAATTTTTCATCATAAATTTTACAAATAATGTTTTTATTTTCTTTAGCTAAATTTTGCGCATCTTCTGCCATTTTTAAAGGGGTGTAAATTTCAGGAATTTCATTGACTATATTTTTAGTAAAATTTGTGGCATTAGCTAAAATTTCTCCACGCTCCAAGCCTATCTTAGCTTCATCTTTATTAAATTTCTTACCATTTAATTCTTCGCTTGAAATAATAAATTTTTCCAAAGTGCTTGTTTTTTTCTCGCTTTTATATTTATCAAATTTATAAGCTCCAAAAAGTACGCCTTCAACTAAAGATGTAAAACTTCTAACTACACAATCTCCTATTATGCTAGGAAGTTTTACGCTTTTTATATTAAGCTTTTCAAGAGTTTTATATGCTGTGCAAAGACTTAATCTTATATCCTCATAAGCAAGGCTTTTAAGCTCTAAATAAAGCTTTTTATTGTTTAAGTCTAGTAATACACCTTCGCCTTTGTAATTATTAAGTTTAAAAAAATCTTTTTCTTTGTTAAAATTTTTTAAATTTTTATCCTGTATAAAAATAAGTTCAAAGTCTGCTTTTATAGCATCTAGTTTTTTATCGTTTAATTCAAATTTCATGATTTTTTCCTTTTATCTTTAAGTATAGCTTTTTCCATTTGTTTAAAACCAAATAATAAAAGGGATAAAAAAGCTATAATAATAATGGCTGCATAATACCAATGTTCTTCAGCCCAAGTCACCATCTTCCAAATTTGTTCTCCAAAATACCAAGCTAAAAGTATAGTGATTGATGCCCAAACCCAAGCACTAAAAAGATTGATAATAGCAAATTTTTTTGCACTATAACGCGTGACTCCTATACTCATAGGTATAATGGTTCTAAAGCCATACATATAACGTTGTATAAAAATAATAGGCCAACCAAAACGTTGTAAAAGTAAGTGCGCTACTGCAAATTTACGCCTTTGGGTTTTTAATTTTTTTTGTATGTAGCGTTTATTATATCTTCCTATATAGAAATAAATTTGGTCGCCTACAAAACCACCAAGTCCTGCTATAAATATAATAAAGCCTAAATTTACATGTCCTTGATGGGCAAAAATACCTGCCAAAATTAAAGCCAACTCCCCTTCTAAAATACACCATAAAAAAATAATAATATATGCTAGATCTTTGTATTGGTAAAGTAAATTTTTTAAAAATTCTTCCATTTGTGCCTTTCTATAGTTTTAAATTTCTAAAACACTATAAACTGAAGTAAGCTTTTCAAGTTTATTTGCTCCATTTAAATCTTTAAGATTCATTAAAAAACAAGCTTCAACGCATTTTGCTCCAGCTTTTTGAATGAGTTCATACGAAGCTATAGCTGTTCCGCCAGTTGCTATTAAATCATCTACAAGTAAAACCTTTGCATTTTGAATATTTTTAAATGCATCTTTATGAAGTTCTACTTTATCGCTGCCATATTCAAGATCATATTCACAGCTAAAGGTTTCAAAAGGGAGTTTTCCAGGTTTTCTAATAGGCACAAAAGGAAGATTAAGTTTTGCACAAATCATAGATGCAAAGATAAATCCTCTGCTTTCTGTTCCTGCTATGAAATCTAGATTGTAATCTTTGTAGCGTTCTTTTAAATGTTTAAGTAGAAAATTTAGAGCCTCTTTGTTATTTAGTAGAGTGGTAATATCTCTAAAAATAATTCCTTTTTTTGGAAAATCAGGAATAATTCTAATGCTATCAAGCAGGTATTTTTGTTCTTCTTGTGTTAGTTTTATCATAATAATGCCTCGATTTTTGCTTCTAATTCTTTAATTCTTTGTCTTAGTTTGTCATTTTCTAAACGATATTGAGAATTTCTAGTTCTTAAAGATGTAAGGTCTGCTTTGATTTTATTAAGCTCTTCTGTGAGTATATCTATATTTCCAAGACTTCTTTGAAGTTGGATTTGTAGTTTTCTAATAACAATCTCAGTATCATCAAGATTGTTTTTGATAAAATCTTTTGATGTTTTTTCTTTATTAAGTAGAGTTTTATAGTAAAACAACATTACAATCAGATAGATAGTTGCACAAATCAATATAGTTAAAACAAGCCAGTTTGTAAACATTATATTTTTACCTCAATTTTTTGAATTCTTTGCATATGTCTCCCTTCTTCAAAAGGAGTTTGAATGAATTTTTCTATAATATCTGTAGCTAATTCAATCCCGATTAATCTTCCACCTAATGCCAAAACATTGGCATCATTATGTCTTCTTGCAAGTTCTGCACTTAAGCTTTCATGGCATAATGCGCAGCGAATGTTTTTATGACGATTTGCTGCAATAGAAATTCCAATTCCACTTCCACAAATAAGAATGCCAAAGCTTCGTTTGTCTATTTTTTCGGCAAGTAAATGTGCATAATCAGGATAATCACAGCTTGCGCAAGTGTTTGTTCCTAAATCGTTAAAAATTATATTTTTTTCTTTTAAAAATACGCAAATTTTTTCTTTTAATTCAAAACCAGCATGATCACTAGCAATATAAATTTTTTCCCTAAGCATTGGTTTCCTAATTACTATATAAAATAAGATAAAAATCTAATCTTATCATATTAAATCATAAAAACAGCTTTTCTTTTTTTAAAAATAAGCTTTATTTTTCTTTATATATGTTAGAATTTGCGACAAGAAAAATAAAATTTCAATAAATTAAGGGGAGAAGAAAATGAAGCTCATACTCATAGGATCTTCAACAGGTGGTCCTAATCAGCTTAAATTTCTTTTAAAGGATATTGATATAAAAAATACTTGCGTAGTTATAGCTCAACACATGAGTGTTAGTTTTATTCCATCTTTTGTGGGGCAATTTAATAAGGAGGCTTTTAGTGAAGTGTGCTTATTGAACGATAAAGAGATATTAAGCAATAAAATTTATATTTGCCCTAAAAATACTATTTTATCTGGAAATTTAAATATTGTAGCCTCTTGGCAAGATGTGGTATCAAGTTTTAAGCCAAGTGTAGATTTGCTTTTTCATTCCGCTGTTTCTTTGGCAAAAACAAATAAAATACTTGCTATTATTTTAACGGGTATGGGAGATGATGGCGCAAAAGGTTTATTTGAGCTTTATAAAACAGGGGTTAGATGTTTATGTGAGAATGAGGCAGATAGCGTCGTTTATGGTATGCCAAAAAGAGCAAAAGATATGAATCCACATTTAAAACCTATGAGCTTAAAAGAAATTAAAAAAGAAATTATAAATTTTATTGATCAGGATTAATAAAAGGAAAATTACATGGAAAAAAAAATAACTCCTAGCGAATTAGAACTTAATGAATTTATAAAAATTATCAACGAAATAAGCGGTATTGATTTAACCGATAAAAAAAATATATTAGCTTTAAAGTTGAATAAATTTCTTGAAGGAACTAATACTAAAAATTTTTCCGAATTTTTGGGAAAATTAAAAAGTAATAGACAACTTAAACAAGAAACTTTAGATTTTGTAACCATAGGTGAAACTTATTTTTTAAGAGAATTGGCTCAATTGAAAGAAATAATTTATTATGCCAAAAGCTTAGAAAAGAGAGTAAATATCCTAAGCGCCCCTTGTTCAAGTGGAGAAGAAGTATATTCTTTGGCATTATTGGCTACACAGAATTTTATTAAAGATATGTATATTTTAGGCATTGATATCAATTCAAGCGTGATCGAAAAAGCAAAACTTGGAAAATATCAAGGAAGAACTTTACAGCGATTGAGCGAGAGTGAAAAAAGAAGGTTTTTTTTAGAAAGCGAAGATAAATTTTATACTATTAATAAAAATGAGCTTTGTACTTGTAAATTTGAACTTTGCAATGTTTTTGAAGAAAAATTTTCAAGATTGGGAAAATTTGATATTATAGCTTCTAGAAATATGATTATTTATTTTGATCATGAATCAAAACTAAAACTTATGGAGAAATTTCATAGAATTTTAAATGATAAAGGAAGGCTTTATGTTGGCAATGCTGATTTAATTCCAGAGACTATTTATTTTAAAAAGATTTTCTCTCCAAGAGGTGTTTACTATGAAAAAGTATAAATTCTAAAAATTACTAAAAGTTACACTTTAGAAATTTATTAGTAAAAATAAGTTACATTTTGAAGTAGTTTTCTTTATTTAATGATAAAATAATTTTAATTAATTTTATATTTAGTTAAAAATAAAGGAAAAAACTTGATTGAATTAAAAAATGTAAACAAATACTACGGAACTCATCATGTTCTAAAGAATATTAATCTTTCTGTTAAAGAAGGTGAGAAGCTTGTTATTATAGGTCCAAGTGGAAGTGGAAAAAGTACAACTATCCGTTGCATGAATGGGCTTGAAGAAGTTAGTTCAGGCGAGGTAGTAGTTAACAATCTTGTTTTAAATCATAAAAATAAAATTGAAATTTGTCGAAAATATTGCGCAATGGTTTTTCAGCATTTTAATTTATATCCACATATGACGGTTTTGCAAAATTTAACCTTAGCTCCAATGAAACTTCAAAAAAAATCTAAAAAAGAAGCTGAAGAAACAGCTTTTAAGTATTTAAAAGTCGTAGGTTTAGTGGATAAAGCAAATGTTTATCCAGCAACCCTTTCAGGCGGACAACAACAACGCGTTGCTATAGCAAGATCACTTTGTACTAAAAAACCCTATATTTTATTTGATGAACCTACTTCAGCCCTTGATCCAGAAACCATACAAGAGGTTTTAGATGTAATGAAAGAAATTTCACACCAAAGCAATACTACTATGGTGGTTGTTACACATGAAATGGGTTTTGCAAAAGAAGTAGCAGATAGGATTGTTTTTATGGAAGATGGCGCTATTGTGGAAGAAAATATTCCTAGTGAATTTTTCTCAAATCCAAAAACCGAAAGAGCGCGACTCTTTTTAGGGAAAATTCTTAAAAATTAACCAAAATTGAAAGGAGAAAAAATGGTTTTTAGAAAATCTTTATTAAAGTTGGCAGTTTTTGCTCTAGGTGCTTGTGTTGCATTCAGTAATGCTAATGCAGCAGAAGGTAAACTTGAGTCTATTAAATCTAAGGGACAATTAATAGTTGGTGTTAAAAATGATGTTCCACATTATGCTTTACTTGATCAAGCAACAGGTGAAATTAAAGGTTTTGAAGTAGATGTTGCCAAATTGCTAGCTAAAAGTATATTAGGTGATGATAAAAAAATAAAACTAGTCGCAGTTAATGCTAAAACAAGAGGCCCTTTGCTTGATAATGGTAGTGTAGATGCAGTGATAGCAACTTTTACTATTACTCCAGAGAGAAAAAGAATTTATAATTTCTCAGAGCCTTATTATCAAGATGCTATAGGGCTTTTAGTTTTAAAAGAAAAAAATTATAAATCTTTAGCTGATATGAAAGGTGCAAATATTGGAGTAGCTCAAGCTGCAACTACAAAAAAAGCTATAGGTGAAGCTGCTAAAAAAATTGGTGTCGATGTTAAATTTAGTGAATTTCCTGATTATCCAAGTATAAAAGCTGCTTTAGATGCTAAAAGAGTTGATGCGTTTTCTGTAGACAAATCAATATTGTTAGGTTATGTGGATGATAAAAGTGAAATTTTACCAGATAGTTTTGAACCACAAAGTTATGGTATTGTAACCAAAAAAGATGATCCAGCTTTTGCAAAATATGTTGATGATTTTGTAAAAGAACATAAAAGTGAAATTGATGCTTTAGCGAAAAAATGGGGTTTATAATATGAATGAAAGTGTAGGTTTTGTTGAACATTTAAGACAAATTCTTACTTCTTGGGGTTTATATGATGAAAATAGTATAAGCCCTTTTGCGGTATGGAAATTTTTAGATGCTTTGGATAATAAAGATGCTTTTATTAATGGTTTTATTTATACTTTAGAAGTAAGCATTCTTGCTTTGCTTATAGCTACAATTTTTGGAACTATAGGCGGAGTTATGGCTATAAGTAGATTTAAAATTATCAGAGCCTACACTAGAATTTACGTAGAGCTTTTTCAAAATGTTCCTTTGGTAATACAAATTTTCTTTTTGTTTTATGCCTTGCCTGTTTTAGGTATAAGACTTGATATATTTACTATTGGTGTATTGGGTGTTGGGGCTTATCACGGAGCTTATGTAAGCGAGGTGGTTAGAAGTGGAATTTTGGCTGTGCCAAGAGGTCAGTTTGAAGCTTCTGCTTCTCAAGGGTTTACTTATATTCAGCAAATGCGTTATATCATAGTACCTCAAACCATTAGAATTATTTTACCACCGATGACAAATCAAATGGTAAATTTAATCAAAAATACCTCTGTATTGCTTATTGTAGGTGGAGCTGAGTTAATGCATTCTGCTGATAGTTATGCAGCTGATTATGGAAATTATGCGCCAGCTTATATATTTGCAGCGGTTTTATATTTTATAATTTGTTATCCTTTGGCTTATTTTGCAAAGGCTTATGAAAATAAATTAAAAAAAGCACATTTAACGAGATAAAGGGTTGTTAATGGAAAATGTTTTTAATGCACAAAATATTGAATTTTTAATGCAAGGTTTATTTCTGACATTAAAAATAGCCTTAGCAACTTGTATTATTTCGATTGTTTTTGGAACTTTTTTAGCTATAACTAAAAATTATGGGGATAGATTAAGTAAATTTTTAGCAGCTTGCTATATAGATATTTTTAGAAATACTCCTTTATTATTATGGATGCTTGCAGCTTGTTTTGTTCTACCTGTATTTTTTGGACAATTTCCTCAAGCTTTTTGGGGTACTATAGGATTTTCACTTTATACGAGTTCGGTTATGGCTGAAATTATTAGAGGTGGATTAAATTCTATACCAAAAGGTCAGTTTGAAGCAGCTTATTCTCAAGGTTTTGGTAAATTTTTTACTCTTTTTTATATTATTTTACCACAAACTTTTAGAAAAATAGTACCTGCTTTATTATCTCAAATTGTAACCACTGTAAAGGATACAGCTTATTTAGCGGGTTTAGGTATAGCTGAGCTTACTTATAACTCAAAAACCATATTGGCAAAACTAACAAGTTTTGAAGAAATTTTAGTGATGATAGGTGTTGTTGCGGGAATCTATTTTATAATATGTTTTTCACTTTCTATGTTGGTAAGATATTATGCCAAAAAGACAGCTTACATTTCTTAAAAAAGCTTATATTTTTATATAAGCTTTTTAAATTTACAGCAGTTTTTAACATTTTTTTTATTAAAATCCTTTGTATTAATTCATAATTTTATTGATTAAGGTTTTTTATGCGAGGTTATAAAATTTTTTCAGGCTCAGCTAATGTGGAATTTGCAAGACAAGTTTCTAAATATCTTTCCCTGCCTTTAAGCGATGCTGGAGTAAAACGGTTTAGTGATGGGGAGATTAGTGTTCAAATTGATGAGAGCGTACGCGGAAAGGATGTTTTTATTATTCAAAGTACTTGTGCTCCTACAAACGATAATTTAATGGAACTTTTAATTCTTACAGATGCTTTGCGTCGCTCAAGTGCAAATTCGATTACGGCTATTATCCCATATTTTGGCTATGCGAGACAAGATAGAAAAGCAAATCCTAGAGTGCCAATTACTGCTAAACTTGTGGCTAATTTGATTCAGGCAGCTGGGATTGATCGCGTAGCTACGATAGATTTGCATGCAGGACAAATTCAGGGTTTTTTTGATATTCCAGTAGATAATCTTTATGGAAGTATAGTTTTTAATGATTATATTAAAGCCAAACATTTTAAAAATGCTATTATAGGAAGTCCAGATATAGGCGGTGTTGCAAGAGCTAGGAGTGTTGCAAAGCATTTAGGACTTGATATAGTTATAGTTGATAAGCGTCGCGAAAAAGCCAATGAAAGTGAAGTAATGAACATCATTGGAGATGTAAAAGATAAAGAAGTTATCCTAGTAGATGATATTATTGATACTGCTGGCACTATAGTTAAAGCTGCAGAAGCTTTAAAAGAAAAAGGTGCAAAATCTGTTATGGCTTGCTGTACTCATGCAGTTTTAAGTGGAAAAGCCTATGAGAGAATAGCAAGTGGAGCTTTAGATGAGCTTGTAGTAACAGATACCATACCTTTAAAAGAGCAATTACCAAATATTAAAGTATTAAGTGTTACATCTGTTTTTGCTGAAGTAATACGTCGTGTTTATCATAACGAAAGTGTAAATTCTCTCTTTATTTAGATTAAAAAAGCTTAAAGATTGTTTTTAAGCTTTTCATTTTTATGCTACTTAAAGAAACAAAAAACATATATTTTTTTTTAAAATGTGAAAAAACTAAACATCTTTCTATACAATTTAATCTATAAATCTGCTATTCTTTGAAAATATTTTATTTTCTTAGGAGAAATATGACTCAGTTGAGTACTAAATTTTATGGTTGCTTGTTGTAACTTTAGGCGCTATTTGTTTTGGTTATTTAGCTTTACAAAATGGCGAAAGTGTATCAGCAATTTATTTGGTGGCTGCTGCTGTATGTGTTTATATGATAGGATATAGATTTTATGGGCGTTTTGTAGCTTATAAGGTTTTAGAACTTGATAAAAATCGCGCAACACCAGCACTTGTAGAAAATGATGGGCGTGATTTTGTGCCTACAAATAAGGCTGTATTATTTGGACATCATTTTGCTGCTATTGCAGAGCAGGTCCATTAGTAGGACCTATCTTGGCTGCTCAAATGGGATATTTGCCTTCTATGCTTTGGATTTTAGTAGGAGGAGTTTTAGCGGGTGCTGTGCATGATTTTGTTGTTCTTTTTATATCTACTCGTAGAAAAGGTAGAAGTCTGGGCGAGATGATTAAGGATGAGATGGGTAAATTTACAGGTGGAGTTGCTATGGTGGCGATTTTTGGTATTATGCTTATTATTATTGCCATTTTAGCTATGGTGGTTGTAAAAGCTTTAGCAGAATCTCCATGGGGTTTATTTACTATCGCAATGACTATTCCTATAGCAATATTTATGGGAATTTATATGCGTTTTATCCGTCAAGGTAGAGTAGGGGAGGCTTCTATAATAGGTTTTGTGCTTTTAATTTTGGCTATTCATTATGGTAGCGTTATAGCTGCTGATCTTTATTGGGCTAAAATATTTACTTTAGAAGCTCCAACTTTAGCAATTGTTATGATGGCTTATGGTTTTATTGCTTCTGTTTTACCTGTGTGGTTTTTACTTGCTTCAAGAGATTATCTTTCAACTTTTTTGAAAATCGGTGTTATTGTGGTAATGGCTGTAGCTATTGTTTTGGTTGCTCCTGATTTGCAAATGCCAAAAGCAAATACTCAGTATTTTGATGGAACAGGTCCAGTATTTGCAGGTGGAGTGTTTCCATTTTTATTTATTACTATTGCTTGTGGTGCCATTAGTGGTTTTCATGCTTTGATTTCTAGTGGAACTACTCCTAAAATGCTTGAAAACGAAACTCATGCTTTAGCTGTTGGATATGGCTCTATGCTTGCTGAAAGTGCTGTGGCGATTATGGCTTTAATTTGTGCTTGTATTTTACATCCAGGTCTTTATTTTGCTATAAATTCAAGCTCTGCTTTGATAGGAACAGATGTTGTAAATGTAGCACAAACTATTTTAAGTTGGGGATTTAGCATTACTCCTGAAGAAATTACTGCTTTGACTACAAATATAGGAGAGCATACTATACTTTCAAGAACAGGTGGAGCTCCAACTTTTGCTATAGGTGTAGCTTTGATCTTGCATGAACTTTTTGGCGGCTTGGATTTGATGGCTTTTTGGTATCATTTTGCTATATTGTTTGAAGCTTTATTTATTTTAACAGCGGTAGATGCTGGAACAAGGGCTTGTCGTTTTATGGTGCAAGATATACTGGGTAATGTTTATAAACCTTTAGGAGATATTCATAATTATCTAGCTGGACTTTTGGCTACGGCTTTAAGTGTTGCAGGTTGGGGATATTTTCTTTATCAAGGCGCCATTGATCCTAAGGGGGGAATTTATACGCTTTGGCCTCTTTTTGGCGTGAGCAATCAAATGCTTGCGGGTATGGCTTTGCTTCTTGCTACAACTATACTTGTAAAAATGGGCAAGGCAAGATATACTTGGGTTACTTTAATACCTGCGGTATTTGTCTTAGTGGCAACTCTGTATGGAGGAATTCAAAAAATTATGCCTTATAAAGAAGGCAATAAAGTAGCAAATGCGGTAAGTCATGTAGCCGCCGTTAGCATACAAAGTCAAAAAATTAAAGATTTAGAATTTAAATTAAATAATACTAAAGATGAAAAAGAAATTTCTACAATTAAAAAAGAAATTTTAATAGCCACTCAAAGTAAAGTTGGAAATTTACTTAATGCAATTCTTTGTGTGTTCTTTATGATAGCCACCTTGCTTGTTATAATTTCTTGTATAGGAATTTGTTTAGGTAAAATTAAAATTCCTCTTAAAGAAACTAAGTATATTAAGATTGATGAATTTCAAAAAATTTAAGTATTATTATGAAAAAGCCGAAAGGTTTTTTCATCCCTTGGTGGGACTTTCTAGTTATGATAAGTATTTAGAACACATGAAACAAAAACATCCAGGAAAAATTCCAAAAACCAGAGGGGAATTTTTCAAAGAATGTCTAGATAAAAAATATAATAGTGGCGGTTTAAATAAATGCTGATAAGCTTAAAGGATAAAGTTTTTATCATACAAAATAAGCTTTAAGCATTTAAAAAGCCATGAATTCTTTTAAGTTCTTCACTAATAGGCTTTTTCTTTCCATCTCTTGTAACACTTACATAAGTTACTAAAGCCGAAGTTACATTAATACAAGAAGTACAACCTTGAGAATCCACTCTTTGAGCTGTGACTTCTACTTCAACGCTGATTGAAGTGTTGCCCACATTTACAACTTTAGAGTAACAAGAAATTATATCGCCTATAAAAACAGGTTCTTTAAAAACTACTTTATCCATAGAGATGGTTACAACGCGTTCAGGAGAAAGTTCTCTTGCTGCGATAGCTCCTGCTAAATCGATTTGTGAAAGTATCCATCCGCCAAAAATATTTCCCGCTGGATTTGTGTCACTTGGCATGGCTACAATTTTTAATTTTGGTTCTCCCATATCTCTCATTTTTACTCCTTATTTTAAAAAATGAATTATAATTAAAAAAGTTAAAAAGGAGAATAAAAGTATGAATAATTTTAAAGAAATAGCTAAATTGGTTAGAAAATACAAAGAAAGAAATAATGCGTTATATGAGTTTTTAGACAAAGAAGATGTGGGCGAGTATTTTAGATCTTTGATTTCTTTAAGCGAATTAAAACAAGATAAAACAACTATGCTAGCCATACTTAGGCGTTTGGTTGATTTAAAAGAAGAAAATTTAGTTCAAGAATGGAAAAAAAACAACTTTAAGGAAGATAAGATTATAGAGTTAAAACATAAGTTCTATGAAGAGATTAGAAAGTTTTATGAAAAAGAACATCAAAATTTAATTAATGAAATAAAAGAGAAAAAGCTTTTAAATAATTTTTATCAGTCCTTAATACAAGGAGTGCATAATATAGGTTTAATTATGAATATTTTTGAAATTTCTTGGACTAAAGAAATTATAGAAAAAAATAATAAAATTTTATCTACTCAATTTCCAAATTTAGATGATGCAATGGAATTTTTGCGTAAAAATCGTTTATATCAAAAAACTTCAGAAGGAGAAATTTGTGAGCGAAGCTATGGTGTTTTAGTTAGAATAGGAAATTTATGGAAATTTGTTCCTTATGCGAGATTTTTCGAGAATGAAATTTTAAAATTAGAATTTGCTTTTGAAAATATGATTGATCAGCTAAAAATATTTGCTAGCAACGAAGAGGAAAAAGCTTATATAGAATATTTTGAAAAATTAAAATTAGCGTTTTGCGAAAAAGATGAAGATAGAGTTATAAAAGCTTGGCAAGAAGCTGAATTTGCTTGGATGAAAGTAAAATCACCTTTACAAGTGGGACATCCTTTAGAATATTATGAAGATAATTATACTCATGCGGTGGCATTAGAATGGGATATAAGAATAGAAGATGAGAATGATTTTGATGTTTGGAAATTTGGTAGTGAAATTAAGGAAAGTTTTGAACATGTTTATAAAAATATAGGACTTGAAGATTGTGAATTAGAAAAAGAAGTTTTATCTAATATAGAAAAAACTCAACTTTATATTTGCACTCCGATGATATTTTATGGTGCTGAACTTAAAGGTTTATTCTCAGCTCAAGTCGTTCCAAATGATGAGTTTGTAAGTTCTAAGGCGGGCAAAAAAATATTTGCCTTTATAAATTTTGTATATGAAAATGCTAAAACAAAGCCTTTTATGAAAATTTCTAGCGAGATTTTTGATAAAGAATTTTTGGATTTTGGAAGAAATATTTTATTTTATCAGGAAAAAATTTGGAAAAGGGTTTATGAAGTATCAACTATAGGCCATGAATTTGGTCATATATTTTTTATTGCTAATGATACTGAAAAAACAATGAATCAGAGTGGTTTTTTTAAAAATATAGAAGAATATAAAGCTACTACAGGTGGACTTATAAATTTCTTTTATCACGAACAAGATGACTTGATAATGCCTGTTTTTCATGAACTTATAAAAAGGGCTATTGGACTTATTTCTTGGCAAAGGGTTGATGAAGTTAGACCTTATTATACAGAAGGACTTATTCATCTTAGTTTGCTTTTTGAAAGTGAAGTATTGATTTTTGAAAATAATAATTTGAAGATAAATTTTGATTTAGGGCATTATGAAAAATTTAAAGAACTAACTTTAAAAAATTATCATGAATTGGCAAAACACTATGCTTTAAGACTTGATGCAAAAGAGTTTTTAAGTAGATTTTGTGAAATTGAAGATGATATTTTTCTTCCCATTATGCCTAAGTGTAAAGAATTTGTTAAATTTTATTATGATTTATACGAGAAAATTGGTAATGAAATTGATAATAGCGGAGAATTTGAAAGATATAAGAAAAAATAATAAAGTTTTTTGAAAAAAACTTAAAAAAAGCTGTTTTTTACTTGATATTGTTTTTTAAATATGCTAAAATTAGGCGTTTCAATTAAAACAAAGGAGCTTTTATGACTAAAGCAGATTTCATTTCATTAGTTGCTCAAACAGCTGGGCTAACAAAAAAAGACGCTACTACTGCTACTGATGCAGTTATTTCTACTATTACTGATGTTTTAGCTAAAGGTGATAGCATCAGTTTTATTGGTTTTGGTACTTTTTCAACTCAAGAAAGAGCTGCTAGAGAAGCTAGAGTACCAAGCACAGGAAAAACAATTAAAGTTCCTGCTACAAGAGTTGCAAAATTTAAGGTAGGTAAAAACCTTAAAGAAGCTGTTGCAAAAGCAAGCAACAAAAAGAAAAAATAAAACTTCGGCTAGATAAATTCTAGCCTTCTTTCTTGATTGATTCGGATATTTTGCATCTTTTATTTACTTTATTTTTTTAAACTTTTATAAAACTATCATTATTAAATAAAAAAGGATATTAAAATTATGAAAGTACATGAAAAAGTAAGTGAGCTTATAGGAAATACTCCCATTATGCATTTAAAAAAATTTGGTATCAATGTTTTTGCTAAATGTGAATTTTTAAATCCTAGTCATTCTATAAAAGATAGAGCAGCTTTTGAAATGATTAAAGATGCTTTAGATAGTAAAAAAATTAATCAAGATACTACAATAGTTGAAGCAACTAGTGGAAATACTGGAATTTCTTTGGCTATGATTTGTGCAGATTTGGGACTTAAATTTATTGCTGTAATGCCTGAATCTATGAGTTTAGAAAGAAGAAAAATGATAACACTCTTTGGCGCTAGGTTAGAATTAACTCCTGCAAATTTAGGAATGAAAGGAGCGGTTGATAAAGCAAATGAAATATTGTTAAATACTCCAAATTCTTTTATGATTTCTCAATTTGAAAATATTTCAAATAAAAATGCGCATCGTAAGAATACGGCTTTAGAAATTTTAAGAGATTTGGATAATAAACTTGATATTTTTGTAGCTGGTTTTGGAACTGGCGGTACTATTAGTGGAGTTGGGGAAATACTAAAAGAAAAATTAGAAAAAGTGCATATTGTTGGAGTCGAGCCTCTAAATTCTCCATTGCTTAGCAAAGGTGAAGCAGGAAGCCATAAAATACAAGGAATAGGGGCGAATTTTATACCTGCTATTTTAAATAAAGAAGTTATAGATGAAGTGATCACGGTAAGTAATGAAGATGCTATAAATACAGCCAAAGAACTTGCCAAAAGTGGTTTAATGGTAGGTATATCAAGTGGAGCAAATGTATTTGTCGCAAGTATGCTAGCAAAGAAATTTCCAAATAAAAGAATTTTAACTATGCTAAACGATACGGCTGAAAGATACCTCTCAACTGATCTTTTTGCTTAAGTATAATTATTGAGAATTTAGAAAAATTCTAAGTTCTCTTAAAATTTCTTGTGGATTTAAATCGCTAATTTCTTTATAAAAATGACCTTTTTCATCAATAAGATAAAGCATATTGCTATGTGCTATAGAATAACCCATAAAAGAATCATTTAGATCTATTTTTTGATATTGAACATTATATTGTTTTGTTATTTTTTGAAGAGTTTTTTCATCTTTTGCAATTAAAGCATCTGCTTTTGGGTAAAAGTATCGTAACCATTCGTTTGCATTACTTAAGTTATTATCTCTATTTAGATCTAAAGAAATAAAAAGAAGGTGAGTTCTAGGATTATTGATTTGCTTTAAGGCTTTGCTTACTAAACTAAGAGTTGCCGGACAAACATCAGGGCAATAAGTGTATCCAAAATAGATAATAAGCTTATCTCCTTTAAAATCTTTTAGGGTGGTTTCCTCTTTTAAATCTGATTTCAAGATAAAATCATAAGAATTTTGATGATTTTTAATAAAAAATATTACACCTAAAATAATGGCAACTATAACTATAAACAAAATAATATTTTTTTTCATTTTTTTAGCTCAAAATCAAAATAAAACCCTATGGGTTTATTATTATCCATAAATTCTACCCTAAAACGCATAGTATCTAAAACACAAGTAGCAAGAACTATTTTGCTTTCATAGTCTGTTAAATTTAATCGATGTATTTTAGGCTTAATTTCACCCATATACATATTTAATCCATAAATTTTAATTCCTAAGTTGTTATAATTTCCTAGATTTACAATCTTTAGATTTGTAACATCTAAAGATTGTAAGGGTTTGGGATTTAGGGAAATTAAGACTTCTTTATTATTAAAACTATATGTGCAGTCTTTAACATTAAGATCGCAAGCTAATGGGGTGGAAAAATCAGCTTTTGTTATTTTTTGAGAATCTTTTATTATATAAAAATCAAAAATAATATATAAAGTAGCAATAACAAAAGCAAAAGCTAGGATAAAAATAATTTTTCTCATTAATTAAAATTCTTTAGAATCAATATTTTTTAACTCTATGGTTTTGTGATTATTAAATTTTAAATCTAAATTTACCTTCGTATCTTTAATAATAGGTTTTTTTAGTTTTAAAAGCATTATATGGTAACTTCCTGATTTAAGCTCTGTGCTTGAATGAGCTTTTATAATAATTTCAGGAATTTTTTGCATCATCATTTTTCCATCTTTATATATATGTGTATGCAGTTCACTTGCTTCACTGATATCGCTTTTGACACCTATTAAAGCAATATCTTTATCAGTATTATTAAAAATGGTAAGAAAAATAGCACTATTTTGCGCATGAGGTGGAGTTTGTTTTACAAAGGCATTTTTTACCTCTATATCATTAACAGCCCAAAGATTTACAGCAAAAAGAGCGCCTAAGAGAAGAATTTTTTTCATATTGCATCCTTATTTTTATAACATTAAACATTTGTTCATTATATCAAAAAATATTTGTATTTGAATATAAATTTTTTAAAATCTTTCAATGTGTGTTACCTGTTTGAAAATTTTTTGCATAGTAACATCACAATCAAAGAAAAAACCAGTTGGAGTATTATTGTCTAAAAATTCAACCCTAAATCTAGAATCATCGGTAATACTTTTATCTATAAAAATTTATAAGAATATCACCATTAACTATATAAATTTAGGAATGATATCGCCTATATTTAGGAATTTAAACTATAAATTTTAATCTTTAAATTAGAATAATGAGGAGAATTTTTAATTTTTATAGTAGTTTTATTGAAAATTTTTATAGGTTTTGGGTAGGCTGAAACTTCAATATTTTTTTATTAAAAGAAAAAACACAATCTTGTGAATTTAAGTCACAAGCTAGATCTTGGCATGTATTTAAGCTAAATATACTTTCTTTTTATCATATAATGCATAAAAAGCCAAAAACAAAATGCCTAAAAAAGACATTTCTATAAAAAAATTTCTTATCACTATAGACAACCTTTTAAAACAAGCCTTTATGATTTATAAAAATTATATCATAAATAAGGTCGCATTATTAATATAATTAATATTTTTTAAGAAAAAAAATATTATAATCACAAACATTTTTGACTTAAAAAATTTTGAAATACCTAAGGAAAAACATTGTTAAAACGACTTACTTTATTAATTACACTTTCTTCATTGATGTTGCATGCCTCAGATCTTGTTAAAATTTATCTTAATCAAGGGTTAGATGCTGTTGGCGTAGCGATTGAAAAAGAATTAACTCAAAAGGATTTTTGGTTAAGTGAAATAGGAGATAAAAATATTTCACTCGGATATTATGATGATAATGTTGCTATCGTGCTTGCAAATAAAACAGATAAAATTCTCCGTGTTTATTCTTACGAGGATGGAAAAATAAGAAAAGATTTTGAACAAAAAGAAATAATAACTGGATTAATGGGCGATAAAAAAATAGAAGGAGATTTGAAAACGCCAGTAGGTTTTTATGAGCTAGGTCGTAAGTTTAATCCAGGTGATCCTTATTATGGTCCCTTTGCTTTTGCTACAACTTATCCAAATTTACTTGATAAAGTACAAGGAAAAACAGGTGGTGGTATTTGGATCCATGGCTATCCTTTAGATGGTTCTAGACTTGATGAATTTAAAACAAGAGGGTGTATTGCTTTATTTAATAACAATTTGGAGAAATTTGCACAAGTTGTGCAAGACAAAAAAGTTTTTGTTATGACAGAAGAAAAAGAAAAAATTAGAGCTAAAAAGGATCAAATAGCTAGTTTATTGGCTGATCTTTTTACATGGAAACTAGCTTGGACAAATAGTGATACTAATACCTATTTAAGTTTTTATGATGAGCAAGAATTTAAACGTTTTGATAAAATGAAATTTGAACAGTTTGCTTCCATGAAAAAATCTATTTTTTCTCGTAAAGAAGATAAAAAGATTAAATTTTCAGATATTAATATCAGCCCTTATCCGAATTTAGAAAATGAAACTATGTATAGAATTTCATTTTATGAGGATTATTACACTAAAAACTATCAGTTTAGAGGCGATAAAATTTTATACGTTAAGATAGATAGTAAAGGTAAAATGAAAATTTTAGCAGAGCAATAAATGTCTTTAATAAAAATTGATCAAAAAGCTTATGAATATAATTTAAGACATATTGCTAAAAAAATAGGGAGTTTTCAAAGATTAATTTGCGTTTTTAAAGATAATGCATATGGACATGGAGCTAAGCTTTTAGCTCCATTAGCCAAAAATTTAGGAGTTTCTTTTGTTGCTGTTAAGAGTGAAGAAGAAGCTCAAGAAATCGAAGAATTTTTTGAGAATATATTAATACTATCACATCGTCCTCATGGTAATGAAAATTCTCGATTTATTTATGCTTTAAATGATATTTCCCAAGTAAAAAAATACAAGCAAGATATAAAAATACATCTAAAAATAGATACAGGCATGCATCGCAACGGAATTTGTGTAGAAAATTTAGAGCATGCTATAAATCTTATTCGAAGTAGTGATTTAAAACTTACTGGAATGTTTACACATTTTGCTAGTGCAGATGAAATGGATGGAAGTTTTTTTGTTCAAAAAGAAAATTTTCAAAAAGCTAAAAAGATAGTAAAAAAATATTTTTCAAATTTATTATTTCATTCGCATAATTCTGCAGCATTATTTAGAGGGAAAATTCCTGAAGATGAATATTGTAGAGTTGGGCTTGTTCAATTTGGATATGGGGAATCAAATTTAAAAAGAGTTTTAAGTTTGTATGCTCATAGATTAAGTCAAAGGATTTTACAAAAAGGACAGAGTATAGGATATGGAGGCATTTTTACTGCTGCAAAGGATATGGAAGTAGCAACTTATGATTTGGGTTATGCTGATGGTCTTTTCCGTTACAATGGAAAAGGGGAGTTAGTGCTTGGAAATGGAAAAGTAATACTTGGAAAGATGTCAATGGATAGTTTTTCTTGTGAAAATTCTGGTGAGGAAATTTGCGTGTTTAAAGATGCTGATATTTGGGCTGATTTTTTTCATACTATTAACTATGAAATTTTAGTAAAATTAAACCCTAACATTCAAAGAGTTCTAGTATAAACATGTTTAATATAGTTTTAGTTCACCCTAGAATACCGCAAAATACAGGTAGTATAGGTAGAATGTGTTTTAATGCTGGTTTTAAACTTCATATTGTTAAACCAACTGTTTTTGATATTTCTCAAAAGGCTGTTAGAAGAGCAGGGCTTGATTATTGGGATAAATTAGAGCCTATTATTTGGGAGAATCTTGAAGAATTTTTAAATGAAAATATTATTTATAAAAATCGCTTTTTTTTCGCAACAACTAAGAGTCAAAAAGCTTATTTTGATGCAGAATTTCAAAAAAATGATTTCTTATTCTTTGGAAGTGAGAGTTATGGCTTACCTATGGAATTAATGCAATTAAATTGGGAAAATGCTATAACTATACCTATGAAATCTTATGGAAGAAGTTTAAATTTAGCTACAAGCGTTGGTATAATCTCTTATGAAGCTTTAAGAC
This sequence comes from Campylobacter sp. BCW_6466, assembly GCF_001762835.1. Taxonomy (NCBI): domain Bacteria; kingdom Pseudomonadati; phylum Campylobacterota; class Epsilonproteobacteria; order Campylobacterales; family Campylobacteraceae; genus Campylobacter; species Campylobacter sp. BCW_6466. The sequence goes on along the minus strand of NZ_MJXO01000026.1, from coordinate 78,419 downwards.
AAAATTTTAGCAATTTTGTTTCTTAAAAGTTTCAAATTTACACAATAACTTAAAACAAATAAAATCATAAAGTCCTTTTTATAAAAATTATGTTAAAGTAAAATTTAGATTATTTTTTGAGGAGTTTGGATGAATTTAGATATTATGCTAGATTTTGCCAATAAAGCGTCTGATATTATAGCTAATAAGATTGTCCCAAATACAGACATTATTATGGTAGTTTTACTTATTGTTTGTGGGCTTTATTATAGTTTTTTAACTCGCTTTGTTCAGTTTCGTATGTTGAGTTCTGTATTTAAAATTCTTACAGAAAAAAACGAAGGACACACTAAAGAACATATTTCACCTTTTCAAGCATTGATGATCTCAACTGCTTCTAGAGTTGGTATAGGAAATATTGCTGGGATTTCTTTGGCATTGGCCACAGGTGGAGCTGGTGCTTTATTTTGGATGTGGGTTATGGCATTTTTTGGTGGTGCCTCAGCATTTGCTGAAAGTACCTTAGCTCAAGTTTACAAATCAAAAGATGATACAGGTGGTTTTAAAGGTGGTCCAGCTTATTATATAAAAAAAGCCTTAGGCTCACATTTTTTTGGAGCTTTTTTTGCTTTTATTCTTATTATTACTTATGCTTATGGATTTAACGGACTTCAAAGTCAAACAATGACTTCGTCTTTTAAAGTTTATTATGATATGTTTAATCCAAATGCTGCTGTAGATTTTGCATCAAGTTCTTGGCCAGTGATTATTGGTATTGTTTTAACTATTTTTGGTGCATGGATGTTTTTTTCTCACCATACTAAAATAGGCAAAATTAGTTCTTTAATTGTTCCTTTTATGGCTTTAGCTTATGTTTTACTTGCTGTGATTGCTGTTTTAATGAATTTTGATAAAATTCCTTCTGTGGTTCATATGATTTTACAAAGTGCTTTTGATTTTAAAGCGATTTTTGGTGGTTTTGCTGGTTCTGCTTTAGTTATAGGGATTAAAAGAGGACTTTTTTCAAATGAAGCGGGTATGGGCTCAGCACCTAATGCAGCTGCAGCAGCTTTGACAAGTCATCCAGCCAAACAAGGTGTTATACAAGCCTTTTCGGTTCTAATTGATGTTGTTGTTTGTACAAGTTCTGGATTTTTAGTTCTTTTTTCTATGGCATATTTAGGGCTTGGAGAAAGTAAAATTGATGGTGGAATGCCTTTAGTTCAAGAAGCTATGCGTGAGTATTATGGTAGCTTTGGAATTCATTTTATTACTATAGCTATTGTTCTTTTTGCAATAACTTCTTTAATAGGAAATTATTATTATGCTCAAGCTAATGTTAAATATTTAACAAATTCCAAATTTGCAATGAATTTGTTTAGAATTACAGCTGTGGCTATGATTTTTATAGGTTCTCAAATGAATTTAAAACTTGCTTGGAATTTGGCTGATTTGACTATGGCCTTCATGGCAACGACAAATATTATATCTTTATTGCTTTTAGGTGGTATAGTAAATAAAGTTTTAAAAGATTTTAATACACAACAAAAATCTGGTATAGATCCTAAATTTAACGCTAGCAAACTTGGAATTAAAAACGCTGAATGTTGGGATTAAAATTCATAAGCCTTAGTGGCTTATGAATTAATGATTTAAAACTTTGTTTAAAAATTCTCTCAATCTTTCATTGTTAGGATTTTCAAATACTTCTTTAGGGCTTGAATCAACAGCAATTTTTCCTTTATCCATAAAAAATATACGATTGGCAACATTTCTAGCAAAACCCATTTCATGGGTTACCACAAGCATAGTTAAACCTTCTTTTGCAACATCTTTCATAATGCTTAGAACCTCGCCTATCATTTCAGGATCTAGAGCTGAAGTAGGTTCATCAAATAAAATAACATCAGGATTCATCATCAAGCTTCTAGCAATAGCTATGCGTTGTTTTTGTCCACCAGAGAGCTTATGGGGCATTATATTTTCTTTGTCTGCTAAACCCACCTTAGTAAGAAGTATTTTTGCTTTTTTTATGGCTTCTTCTTGACTTAAAATTCCTGTTTTAATGGGTGTTAAACATAAATTTTCCATAACATTTTTATTAGCAAAAAGATTAAAATGCTGAAATACCATGCTAACTTTTTGCCTGATCTTATTAATATCAATTTCTTTATCAAGTATGTTTTGCTTATTGATTAAAATTTCCCCACTATCAGCTAATTCTAAGCGATTGATGCAGCGTAAAAATGTACTTTTTCCGCCTCCACTTGGACCTATGATAGCTATTACATCGCCTTTTGAGATTGTAGTCTTAATATTTTTTAAAACTTCTAATTCTCCATATTTTTTTTGTAAATTTTTAATTTCAATCATTTTTATTCATCCTAAGTTCAAGTTTTTTTGCAAAATAACTAAAAATTTTTACACTTACGTAATAAACAAGTCCAGTGAAAATAATAGGTTTTGGATTGTAAAGTACGGCTTGCAAGCTTTGACTTTGCATGGTAATATCAACAACACTAATAAATCCTACAACAGAAGTTTCCTTAAATAAAGAAATAAATTCATTGGCTAATGCAGGTAGAATGTTTTTAGTAGCCTGAGGAAGAATAATTTCTTTCATTGAAGTTTTGTAATCAAGTCCCATTGCTCTTGCAGCTTCCATTTGTCCTTTATCCACACTATTAATGCCACTTCTTACAATTTCTGCTATATAAGCCGAGCTATTAAGTCCTAGTGCAAGAATGGCTGCATAAAGGTTATCTATAAAAGTAAAAATTACAAAAGCAAAAATCATCAATTGTAAAATTACTGGTGTTCCTCGTATAATGTCTATATATTCATCTATAATAAAATTAAGTGTTTTAAATTTAGAGAAGCGTAAAATAGCTAAGCTAAAACCAATAATCACTCCGATAATAACAGCACAAGCAGTTAATAAAAGCGTAATAAGATAACTTTTTAAATAAGCTTTTGCATTTTCTGTATAGCCATAGCTTACAACTCCACTAGGATCTTGAATTTTTAATATTTCTATCGGGAAAGAAAAATAGCCCCATAAAATAATAATAACAAAAAAAACAAAAATTCTTATATTTTTCTGATTCAATTTGTAAACCTTTTCAGAGAAATTATTTAAAAAAAGATTTTATAGAAATATCTTTGAATTTTCTCTAAAGATTTAAAAAAATGTGTTAGAATTTCCCAAAAATAAGGTTGTATTTATGGAAATTTTAGATTTCATTCTAATAGTTATTTTTGTGTTTTTAATGATTGTTTTGGTCATAGGATTCAATCATCAAATGATGCAAAAAAACAAAGAAAGAGAAGAAAGATTTAAAAAATATAAAAAAGGAGAACAAAATGAGTAAAAAAGTATTAATTCCATTGGCTCAAGGTTTTGAAGAAGCTGAATTTATAGGAATTGCAGATGTTTTAAAACGAGCAAGAGAATTAAATCCGGATTTGGAAGTTGTTATAGCTTCGCTAAATAGTGAGTTATTAGTAAAGGGTGCTAATGGCATTAGTATAAAAGCAGATTGTTCTATAGAGGATGTTGATATAGAAAATTTAGATGCCATTGCTTTGGCGGGTGGCTTTGAAGGTATGATGAATCTTAAGAATTCAAATATTATTTTAAATATCATTAAACAACTTCATAGCAACAATAAAATTGTTGCCGCAATCTGTGCTTCTCCTATAGTCTTAAATGAAGCAGGTGTTTTAGAGGGCGAGTTTGCTTGCTATCCTAGTTGTGAAGTTGGACTTAATGGAAATCGTGTTAATAAGGCTGTAGTTGTAAATAAAAATGTTATAACTTCAGCAGGTCCAGCTACGGCAATTCTTTTTGGTTTAGAACTAGCTAAAAAGTTATGCGGTGATGAAATTTATCAAAAATTATACGAGGGAATGTTGCTACCTCTGACAAAATAATTTAAATGGTAGTTTTTCTACCATTTAAATTAAAATAAAGCTTGAGGATTTTCTTTTTTTGTTTTTTCCTTAGGCAGTTCAAAACCTCCAAGCATATGAAAATGCAAATGAAAAACTTCTTGTCCGCTATTTTTTCCACAGTTTGTTACCAAGCGATATCCACTTTTATCTACGCCTAAAAGAACAGCTAGTTCTTGTATGAAACTTGTCATTTTGGCCATAAGTTCAGGATCAAATTCTTGAAAGTCTTTAAAATGTTTTTTAGGGATTATAAGTATATGTATGGGTGCTTTGGGTGCAATATCATGAAATGCTAGAAAATCGTCACTTTCAAGCACTTTATTGCATGGAAGTTTACCTTCAACTATGAGTTCAAAAATTGTTTTTTCTTGCATTATTTATCCTTTTTTATTGTTGGTTTGATACAATTATATCTTTAAAGTTTGGTTTTTATGCTGAATTTAAAATAGTTTTTAATAGAATTAGAACTTGAAATATTTTATTTTAAGGTAAGAAAATTGCAAAATTTTATAGAACAGATTCAAAAATGTGAGAATTTAAATGATTTGGAAGCCATTAGGATTTCCGTTCTTGGAAAAAAAGGTATTTTAACAGAAGGCTTTACAAAGCTTAAAGAGTTAGAAGATGAGGCGAAAAAAGAATTTGCTGCTAAACTAAATGCACAAAAAGAAATATTTAATGAGGTTTATTTAGCTAAATTTAAAGATTTGGAAAATCTTGCTTTAGAAGAAAGAATGAAACAAGATGCTTTAAATTTTAACTATTTTGATGAAAGTATTACAACAGGTGCCTTGCATCCTGTTATGAGCACCATGGATAAAATCATAGAGTATTTTATAGCTTTGAATTTTAGCATAGAAAAAGGGCCTTTAATAGAAGATGACTTTCATAATTTTGAAGCGTTGAATTTACCTAAATCTCACCCTGCAAGAGATATGCAAGATACCTTTTATTTTGATGATAAAAGGCTTTTAAGAACACAAACTTCGCCAGTGCAAATACGGACAATGCTTGCACAAAAACCTCCTATTAGGATGATAGCCCCTGGTGCTGTATTTAGAAGAGATTTTGATATTACGCATACTCCTATGTTTCATCAAGTTGAAGGCCTTGTAGTGGAAGAAGGGCAAAAGGTTAGCTTTGCAAATTTAAAAAGTGTATTGGAAGATTTTTTGCGTTATATGTTTGGAGATGTGAAAGTTCGTTTTCGTCCAAGTTTTTTCCCATTTACAGAACCTTCTGCTGAAGTTGATATTTCTTGTGTATTTTGCAAAGGAAAGGGTTGTAGAGTTTGCAAACATACAGGTTGGCTCGAAGTTTTAGGATGTGGAATAGTTGATCCTAATGTTTATAATTTTGTTGGTTATGAAAATGTAAGTGGCTATGCTTTTGGATTAGGAGTAGAGCGTTTTGCAATGCTTTTGCATCAAATTCCAGATTTAAGATCTTTATTTGAAGGTGATTTAAGATTATTGGAGCAGTTTAGATGATAATTACTAAAAGTTGGTTGAATGATTGGTTAGAACTTGAAGAAATAAGTTCAGATAAAATAGCTAAAACTTTAAATTCTATAGGTATAGAAGTTGATAGGGTTGGCGTTTTAAAGGCTCCAGATAAAGTTGTTGTAGGCTATGTTAAGGAAAAAATTAAACATGAAAATTCAGATAAATTAAGCATTTGTCAAGTTGATATCGGAAGTGAAACCTTGCAAATTGTCTGCGGTGCTGCGAATGTTGATGCAGGACAATTTGTAGCTGTTGCAACTAAAGGCGCTATCATGCCAAACGGTATGGAAATAAAAGAAGCAAAATTACGAGGAGTGGATTCTTGTGGTATGCTTTGTTCTAGTTTAGAACTGGGTTTTGAAAAAATCAATGAAGGAATTATGCTTTTAGATGAGAGTATAGGGAAATTAGAACTTGGGAGAACTTTAAATACTTATGAAATTTTTAATGATGAGCTAATAGAAGTAGAACTTACTCCTAATAGGGGTGATTGTTTAAGTATTTATGGTATAGCTCGTGATTTGGCTACAGCTTTAAATTTAAATTTAAAAGAACCAAAACCATTCAAAGAAAGTGAAAATGTTTTAGGTATCGGTAGGATTTTGCGCTTAGCAGCTGAGAAAGAACTTAATGGACTTTATAATTATCGAGCTATAGAGCTAAAAGAAGAAATTCAAACAAATTTATTGCTTAGTTTAAGACTTGCTCAAATTGAAGGTTTGGGAAAAAATTCCATAGAAAATTTATTAAATTATGCAACGCATTCAACTGGTGTTCTTTTTAATGCTTATGATTTAAGTAGTTTTTCTGAAAAAGATGAAGAATTTACCATCAATTTAAGCAAGCAAATGCATGGAGAAACAAAAGTATCTTATAAAGATAAACTTTTAAGCTTTAGCGGAATTTTTCAAAATAATGAAAGTAGATGTAAAGATGATTCTAAAATAATTATTATTGAGGCTAATTATACCGATCCATTGGTAATTGCAGATGCTAAAATATATCATAAAGATCAAGATGAAAAAATGCTTTATAGAAGTTTTAGGGGAAGTGAGCCTAAATTAAATTTAGGAATGGATTTTTTACTTAGTATTTTTGAGCAGATTCCAAATCTTGTTATTTATAGTTCTTCTCAACAAATTTTAACCGACAAAGAATTACCAATCATACCAATAAGTATTGAAAGTATTGGCGATATAATAGGGCAAAATGTTGATAAAGATGAAGTATTAAAAATATTGAAAAAATTAGGTTTTGAACTCATACTTTCAGGCGAAGGGCTTATAAATGTTAAAGCACCTTTACATCGTCCTGATATTAAAAATTTATCAGATATTTGCGAGGAAGTTGTAAGAATTATAGGTATTGATAATATTGCTTCCAAGGATTTAGAATTTGTAGAAAAAAATCGTTTAAATTCTGCATATAAAAATTATATTGAGTTTTTAAATTTAAGGAAAAGAGCAGTAGCTAGTGGTTATTTTGAAAGCTTACATTATGTTTTAGACAATGAAGAAGAACTTAAAAGATTGGGTTTTGACTCTGTTAAATTAAAACTAATCAATCCAATTACAGCAGAACTTAATACTTTAAGAACAACCCTTTTAAATCATTTATTGAATGCAGCAAGTTTAAATGCAAAAAATTCTAAAAAAATTATTAAACTTTTTGAACTAGGGGTTGTTTTCAATGTCAATAATCAAGAATTAAATCGTATCGCATTTATCCATTCTGGCTTAAAAGAAGAAGCTAAAATTTCTAATAAGGCAAAACCTGAATCGGTGCAATTTTATGATTTTCTTTTAGACATTAAAAATATTATAGGCGATTTTAAACTAAAATCATCAAAATATAATATTTTAAGCCCTTATGAACAAGCAGATATTTATCTATCGGATATTAAAGTAGGTTTTATAGGCCGTTTGCATTTAAAAATAGAAAATGAGAGGGATTTGCCAAAAACATATATTTGCGAACTTGATTTAGATTTAATTAAGCAAGATTTTAAAATAGCTAAGCCTTACTCCAAATTCCCAGCTATCACTAGAGATCTTAGCGTGTTAATACCTAAAGGTTTTGAATACAATCAGATTAAAAATTGTATCGAAGAATTGAATTTAGAAATACTTGAAAATTTTCGTTTAGTTGATATTTATAGTGATGAAAACCTTAAAGAATTTTATAGCATTACTATGAGTTTTTCTTTTAGAGATATAAATAAAACTCTAGAAGATAATCAAGTAAATGAATGCATGGATAAAATTTTAAATACTCTTAAAAATTTAGGTCTTGATTTAAGATGAAAATTTACAAATTGCAAACCTCTATAAATGCTATACTTGAAAATATAGCAGCAGATAAAAGCATATCTCATCGTTTTGCTATATTTTCGCTTTTAACACAAGAAGAAAATAAGGCTCAAAATTATCTCTTAGCTCAAGATACTTTAAACACTCTTGAAATTATAAAAAATCTTGGAGCTAAAATTGAACAAAAAGATTCTTGCGTCAAAATTATACCCCCTAAAGAAATTTTATCTCCAAATTGTATTTTAGACTGTGGAAATTCAGGAACTGCTATGCGTTTGATGATAGGATTTTTAGCAGGAATTTCTGGTTTTTTTATTTTAAGTGGAGATAAGTATTTAAACAATCGTCCTATGAGAAGGATAAGCAAACCACTTACTCAAATAGGCGCTAGAATTTATGGAAGAAATGAGGCAAATTTAGCTCCACTTTGTATAGAAGGTCAAAAATTAAAAGCTTTTAACTATAAAAGCGAAATTTCTTCGGCTCAAGTTAAAACAGCTATGATTTTATCTGCTTTTAGAGCTGATAATATATGCACTTTTAGTGAAATTTCTCTTAGTCGAAATCATAGTGAAAACATACTAAAGGCTATGAAAGCTCCAATAAGGGTTAGTAATGATGGCTTAAGTCTTGAAATAAGTCCTTTAAAAAAACCTTTAAAAGCTCAAAATATAATCATTCCTAATGATCCTTCTTCGGCTTTTTATTTTGTTTTAGCAGCTATTATTTTGCCTAAATCTCAAATTATTTTAAAAAATATTTTACTTAATCCTACTCGTATAGAGGCGTATAAAATTTTGCAAAAAATGGGTGCCAAACTTGAAATGACAATAACTCAAAATGATTTTGAAACTATTGGTGAGATCAGGGTGGAGTCTAGCAAGCTTAATGGCATAGAAGTTAAAGATAATATCGCTTGGTTGATAGATGAAGCGCCTGCTTTGGCTATAGCTTTTGCTTTGGCTAAGGGTAAATCTAGTTTAATAAATGCTAAAGAATTACGCGTTAAAGAAAGCGATAGAATTACTGCGATGGTTGAAAATCTAAAGCTTTGTGGTGTTGAAGCTAGAGAACTTGATGATGGTTTTGAAATAGAAGGTGGATGCGAACTAAAATCTTCAAAAATTAAAAGCTATGGAGATCACCGTATTGCTATGAGTTTTGCTATTTTAGGTTTGCTTTGTGGAGTTGAAATTGATGATAGTGATTGTATAAAAACTTCTTTTCCAAATTTTATAGAGATTTTATCAAATTTAGGAGCTAGGATTGATTATTGAATTAGCAAAAAACTATGGTTTTTGTTTTGGTGTTAAAAGAGCTATTAAAAAAGCAGAACAAATAAAAGATGCCGCAACTATAGGTCCTCTTATTCATAATAACGAAGAAATTTCTCGTTTACAAAAAAATTTTAATGTCAAAACTTTGGAAAATATAAAAGCTTTAAGCAATGAAAAAAAGGCTATTATAAGAACTCATGGTATTACAAAGCAAGATTTAGAAGAATTGAGAAAAAAAGATATAGAAATTTTTGATGCCACTTGTCCTTTTGTTACAAAGCCACAACAAATTTGCGAGCAAATGAGCAAGGAGGGTTATGAAGTTGTTATTTTTGGAGATGAAAATCATCCCGAAGTTAAAGGAGTAAAAAGTTATGTAAGCACAAAAGCTTATGTAGTTTTGGATAAAAAAGAGCTTCAACATATAAAACTTCCTAATAAAATAGCTGTAGTAAGCCAAACAACTAAGAAGCCTGAACATTTTATGGAGATAGTAAATTTTTTAATACTTAAAACCAAAGAAGTAAGAGTTTTTAATACTATATGTGATGCAACTTTTAAAAATCAAGATGCTATTAAAGAACTCTCGCTTAAAAGTGATGTTATGGTTGTTGTAGGGGGTAAAAACTCAGCCAATACAAAACAACTTTTTTTGATTGCAAAAACTAATTGTGAAGATAGTTATCTAATTGAAACCGAAGAAGAGTTAAAAAAAGAATGGTTTTTAGATAAAAAACATTGTGGTATTAGCGCAGGCGCTAGTACTCCTGATTGGATCATACAAAAAGTTATCGCCAAAATAGAAAATTTTAAAATTAATTAAAAAATGTTTTCAATATAGAATAAAAAAGTCAAAAATTTAAAAAAAATTAATAAAAATAAAAAAACTTAACACTAATTAAAGAAAAATAAGGTAAAATCAATCAATTTCTAAAAATTATTTTAAAGGACCATAATGAGCGAGGTGAACAAAAAAGTTCAAGGCGGCGTAGATGATTATCTTGAGGAAGAAGATTTTGGACTGCTTTTAGAGGCTTTCGATAAATCAAGAGAAGAGACTACAACAGAGGGTGTGATTGTAGAGATTAAAAATGATGAAGTTTATGTAGATATAGGCAAAAAATCTGAAGGTATTTTAGCTCTTAGTGAAATACAAGATGATAATTCTAAGCTATTATTTAATGTAGGCGATAGTATTAAAGTTGCTGTTATGGGTTCTCGTGGTGGCAGATCTTTACTTTCTCATAAAAAAGCTTTGAGAAAAGAAAAAGTTATTGAATTTATTAAAAACTATCAAGAAAATCAAGATGATATTTTTACCGTAAAAGTAGTTGGAAAAAATAAAGGCGGATTGATAGTTGTTGATGAAAATGATGTTGAATTTTTCTTGCCAAAATCTCAATATGGCTTCAAAGAAACAAATAACATTATAGGCAAAACGTTTAAAGTTAAAATTATTAAAATCGACAAAGATGAGCAAAGTATCATTGTTTCTCGTAAAAAAACTTTAGATGAGGAGAGAAGAAAACGCAAAGAATTGATCAATAATGTAGCACAACAAGAAGATTTAATTGAAGGTATTGTGAAAAAAATTACCACCTATGGTATGTTTGTAGATGTAGGAGGTGTTGATGGCCTTGTTCATTACAGCGAAATTTCTTACAAAGGACCTGTAAATCCTGGAACACTTTATAAAGAGGGTGATAAAGTTCCAGTTAAAGTTATAAAGTATGATAAAGAACGCAAGCATTTATCCTTATCTATAAAAGCGGCTTTACCTGATCCATGGAGTGAGATAAAAGATACTCTTGATGTAGGTGATACCATTAAAGTAATAGTATCAAATATAGAGCCTTACGGTGCTTTTGTGGATTTAGGAAATGATATAGAAGGATTTTTACATATCAGTGAAATTTCTTGGGATAAAAATATTAAAAATCCAAAAGATTATATCAACAAAGGCCAAGAAATTGATGTTGAAGTAATTGAAATCAATCCAAATGAAAGACGCTTAAGAGTTTCTTTAAGAAATTTACTTTCTAGACCTTTTGATGAATTTATGAAATCTTACAAAATTGCAGATGTGGTTGAGGGAGAAATTACCTCAGTAACTTCTTTTGGTGCGTTTGTTAGACTTGGCGGTATTGAAGGTTTGTTGCATAATGAAGATGCTTCTTGGGATAGAAATGATAAATGCAAAGACAAATTCTCTCAAGGGGATAAAATCAAAGTAAAAATTATCAAAATAGATGAAGAAAACCAAAAAATATCATTAAGCACAAAAGAATTAAGTAGCTCTCCAGTTCAAGAATATGCCAAAATTCATAAAGTCGGCGATATTGTAAAAGGCACTATCCGTGATATTAAAGATTTTGGCGTTTTTGTAGAGCTAAGTAAAAATGTTGATGCTTTAATTCATAAAGAAGATATAAGCACTTCTATGCTTGAAAATTTAAAAATTGGCAACGATATTGAAGCTGCTATAGTTTTTATTGATGAAAAGAAAAATAGAATTCGCCTAAGTGTTAAAAATCTTATTAGAATGAAAGAAAGAGAAGTTCTTAATGAAATCAATAATGATGATAAAGTAACCTTAGGTGATATCATTAAAGATCAACTAACTTAATGAAAAAATACTTTACAATAAGCATTTTGAGTATTTTATTACTCATTTTGCTTGCTGTTGTTTTTACATTACTTTGGCAATTTAAAGCTAATGTAAATTTCATTCCACAATTTGCTAAAGATACAAATACGCAGCCAAGCATTCAAGCTCAAAATCAAGATCTTTCATGGCAAGAAGAATTAGCAAAATGGCCTACAAGAGATTTTACCCCAGCAGCAGAAAAATTTACCTTATATTTTAATGTGGATACTAGCGAGCTTAAGGAGAAAAATAAATATTATCAACTTATAGTTGGAAAATATGATATTTACTCTATGTTTTGCTTAAGACAGACTTTAAATTCTTTTAATGTGAAGTATTTTCTTCTTAAATCAGGCGATAGTCCAGAAATCTTTTTGGATACAGGTAATGAAAAACTTATAGATGATATTATCAAAGAATTAAAAAAATATAAAATAAATACAGAAGTAAAGGAAATTTGGCTATGAAAAAAAAGATTATAGTATGTGATGCTATTTTGGATAAAGGTGTCGATATCCTAAGAAAGGCTGAAGATATTGAGCTTATAGAAGCTGCAAAAGTTCCAAAAGATGAACTTATGCAAATGCTAGGTGATGTTGAAGTTGCTATTACTAGAAGTTCTACAGATGTAGATATAAATTTCTTAAATCATGCCAAAAAATTAAAAGTGCTTGTGCGTGCTGGGGTGGGCGTAGATAATGTTGATATTCCAGAGTGTTCTAAAAGAGGAGTGATTGTGATGAATGTCCCAACTGCAAATACTATTGCCGCAGTTGAACTAACAATGGCACATCTTTTAACATCAGCTAGAAGCTTTGTTAATGCTCATAATTTTTTAAAAATTGAAAGAAAATGGAAAAGAGAAAAATGGTATGGCATTGAACTGATGAACAAAACGCTAGGGGTTATAGGTTTTGGAAATATAGGTTCAAGAGTAGCTATCCGTGCTAAAGCATTTGGTATGAAAATTTTAGCCTACGATCCGTATATTTCTGCTTCTAAGATTACAGATTTAGATATGGAGCAAGCAAAAAATTTGGATGAAATTTTAGAAAAAAGTGATTTTATTACCATTCACACACCAAAAACCAAAGAAACCAATGGTATGATAGGAAAGCAAGAAATTGCAAAAATGAAAGATGGAATAAGATTAATAAATTGTGCTCGCGGAGGATTGTACACAGAAGAAGCTTTATATGAAGGTTTAAAAAGTGGTAAAATAGCATGGCTTGGTATAGATGTATTCGATAAGGAGCCCGCGACTAATCATCCTCTTTTAGACTTTGAAAATATTTCAGTTACTTCTCACCTAGGAGCAAATACTTTAGAAAGTCAAGACAATATCGCAAGAGAAGCTTGTGAGCAAGCACTAAGTGCAGCACGAGGCGTGGCTTATCCTAATGCCTTAAATTTGCCAATTAAAACCGAAGATTTACCACCTTTTGTAGCTCCTTATATAGAACTTGTTTCTAAAATGGCTTTTTTAGCTGTTCAAATTGATAAAAATCCTATAAAAAGTATTAAATTAGAGGCTGAAGGAATTATTGGCGAGTATGCAAATTCTATGCTAACCTTTGCAGCTGTTGGTGCTTTGGGTGGAATTTTAGGAGAGAAAATTAATTATGTTAATGCAGAATTTGTTGCCAAAGAAAAAGGAGTTGAATTATCTTGCGAAACTCTTCCAAATAGTGGTTATAATAATAAACTTAGCGTTAAAATTATCACCGAAAATTCAAATATCAGTGTTTCAGGAACAGTGTTTAATGAAAATGAACAACGCATAGTTGGATTAAATGGCTTTAAAACTGATTTTAAGCCAAAAGGGAAAATGATTATTTTTAAAAACAAAGACATACCAGGAGTTATAGCTAAAATCAGCTCCGTTTTAGCAGCTAAAAATATCAATATAGCTGATTTTAGGCTTGGTAGAGATGGTTTTGGGTATGCTTTGGCTGTTGTTTTGATTGATGAAAAAGTTCAGAAAGAAGTATTAGATGAACTAAAACAATTAGAGGCGTGTGTATTTGTCCAATATGTTGAAATTTAAAATTTTAATTATAGAAGATGATATAGATTTAAACGAACTGCTTGTTTTAAAGTTAAAATCTAGTGGTTATGAAGTTATATCTTTAGTGGATTTTTTTGGAGTTGAAGATTTGCTCGATAATGAGCAAATCGATCTTTTAATAGTTGATAGAAATTTGCCCAGTGGAGATTCTTTAGAAAAAATTCAAGATTTAAGAGAGCAAGGATATAAAGAAGCAGTTATTTTTCTTACAGCCAAGGCTTTGCATCAAGATTTGCTCGAAGGCTTTGAAAGTGGTTGTGATGATTATGTTTGTAAACCTTTTGATTTTAATGAGCTTTTGCTTCGCATTAAAGCAATTTTAAAACGCCATAAAAAAGAAGAAGAAAAACTATCTTTTGGTGATTTTATTTTAGATTTGGCTAATTATGAATTCTTTTACAAAAATCAAAAATTAGAAATCTCAAATCTTGACTATGAGCTTTTAAAATATTTTTTTGAAAATCCAAATACCTTACTTACTAGACAATTTTTAAGCGAAAGCGTTTGGAAAGATGATACTACAAGTGATAAAACAATCAATATAGCTCTAACAAGACTTAGAAATAAATTTCCAAAACTAAAAGATCATATTATAAGTGTTAGGGGTGTTGGCTATAAATTATGCTAAAAACTAAAAATATTTTTATAGTTTTTTTTGTTGTATTGGCTTTAATTTTTGGGTTTATTTTTTATACTTTTACTAACTCTTATCTTAATTTCTTGCTTATAAAACAATATGAACAAAAAATCAAAAGCCTTGATGATGTTTTAAAATTTTCTCTCTTAGAGCATTTAAATGATGCTAATATTAAGGATTTTGCTAAAGATACTAGGGCTGATTTTATTATCCTAAACAATGATATGAAAATAAGTTCTGTAAAAAATCCTGATTTTTTTTCTAATCTTAAAGAAGGAGAAATTTTAAATTTCAATTCAAAAAAAATTCTTACTAAAAGCTTTATTTACAAAGGATATAAATATATTATTATTGTTTATCCTCGTTTTTTAGATTTAGAACTTTTTTGGACAAAAATAGCAATCGGTTTTGGAGTGTGCTTGCTGTTTGTTTTTATTTTAATGTTGTTGCTAGGTAGAAGAATAGAGAAAAATTTTAATAAAATTTTGGATTTTTTAGATTCTATAGGGGATCATAAAGTTGTTATATTAGAAAAAGGAATGTTTAAAGAATTTAATTTACTAAATGAGAAACTTTTAAAAACTAAGGATAAAATTCTAAAGAATACCCAAAAAAATAAAAAACAAAGCGATAAAATTACTTTAAAAAATACTCAGCTTGCTAGTGTGATTTCTGCTATTTCTCATGAGCTTAAAAATCCATTAAGCGTGATTGATCTTAGCTTAGAGATGCTAAAAGACGAGAAATTGGAAGATAAAAAATTAAAAAAGGAATTACTAGAAAAAATTTCGCGTCAAAGCATTAAGCTTAATGCTTTGACCCATAAGCTTAATTTTGTTTTTAATCTTAATAGTGAAGCCTTGCAAATGCAAGAATTTGATCTTTTTTTTCTATGTGAAAAAATCACTAAAAACCCAGGCTTTGAAAGAGTTGTATTGCAAGGTAAAAGCACGAAAGTTAAGGCTGATGAATTTTTAATCGAGCAAGTGATTATAAATTTGCTTTCTAATGCTTTAAAATATAGTCAAAAAGAAGTCATTTTAACAGCAAGAGATCAAAAAATAATAGTGCAAGATTTTGGAAAAGGCATAGAAGAAGATAAAATAAAATTGATTACAAAAAAATTTTATAAAATTGATGTAAAAAGTGATAATTCTTTTGGTTTAGGACTTTTTTTAGTAAAGAAAATTTTAAATATACATAAAAGTTATCTTGAAATTTCTAGCACTTTAGGTTATGGTTCTAGTTTTAGCTTTAAACTCAGTCAAGGATAAAAAATGGCTCTTATAGATTTAATCGAAGCTTCAAAAAAATTTGGAGACAAAATAGTTTTAAATGAAGCAAATTTTAGTGCAAATGAGGGAGAAAAGATTGCCATTATAGGCAAAAATGGAGAAGGAAAATCTACTTTTTTAAAAACGCTTTTAGGCACACTTCCTTTAGATAGCGGTAGAGTAATAAGACAAAATGGAAAAAGCATAGCCATGCTTTCACAAACCGTTGATTTTAACGCAAATTTAAGTGTAAAAGAAGCCATCAAGCAAGAGCTTGCAGAAATTTACAATGCCTTAGAAGAATATGAAATACTGCATAAAAAATTAGAAGAAGATCCTAGTAATAAAGATCATCTTAAAAAAATAGATACGCTTATGACTTTGATTGATAGTAAAGATGCTTGGAATATAGAATCTAAAATAATACGCGTTTTAAAAGAATTTAGTTTGCTTGAGTATGAAAATCGTATTATATCTACTTTAAGTGGTGGAGAAATACGCCGCGTTGGTCTTTGCATACTTTTACTAAAAAATCCTGATATTTTATTGCTTGATGAGCCAACTAATCATTTAGACGTATATATGACAAGCTTTTTAGAAGAATTGCTAAAAAATTCAAAGATGTGTGTGATTTTTATTTCCCATGATAGATATTTTATTGACGCTATAGCACACAAGTGCATAGAAGTGGAACAGGGTAAACTTAGTATTTTTAAAGGCGGATATGCAAACTATTTAGAGAAAAAAACACAAATTTTGCAAAGCCTTGCTAAGAGCCATGAAACTCTTTTAAAGCAATTAAAAAGCGAAGAAGAATGGCTTAGAAGAGGGGTTAAGGCAAGACTTAAAAGAAATGAAGGACGAAAAGAACGCATTTTTAAAATGCGTGAAGAAGCGAAAAAAAATCCCGGAGCAATCAAACGCTTAAAACTTGAAATTTCAAGAGCGGCTTTAAATTTTAATGGAGAAAAAACGATCAATCGTAAAAAAATGCTTTTTGAGCTTAAAAATATAAGCAAAAATATAAACAATAAAAATCTTTTTAAAGATTTTTCAACGCGTATTTTACAAGGTGAACGCATAGCTATCATAGGAAGAAATGGTTGTGGAAAATCGACATTGTTAAAAATTCTTCTAGGGCAAATAAAACAAGATAGCGGTGAAATAAAACGCGGAGAGCTTAAGATAGGATATTTTGATCAAGCTAGAAGCTTGGTAAATTCTGATAAAAGCTTGCTTGAAATTTTTTGTCCCAATGGTGGAGATAGGGTTGAAGTTCGTGGTAAAAATATGCATGTTTATGGATATTTGAAAAATTTTTTATTTCCTAAGGAATTTTTAGATAAAAGTGTGGCTCTTTTAAGTGGTGGAGAGAAAAATCGCGTTGCTTTAGCCTTGCTTTTTACTAAAGAATATGATGTTTTGATTTTAGATGAGCCAACTAATGATCTTGATATAGCTACGATTAATATACTAGAAGAATACTTACTTAGTTTTGAAGGGGCTATTTTGCTAGTATCACACGATAGATATTTTGTTGATAAAATCGCAACAAAACTTTATGCTTTTGAGAGAAATGGATATATAAATATTTTACACACTCTTTATACTGAATATCTTGAAAATGAAAAAGAAATTGAAGAATTGGATAATTTTGCTTTAGAGCTTCAAACCCAAGAGCAAAATAATAACCAAAAAGAAAAAAGCTCTAAAAAATTAAGCTACAAAGAAAATGAGATATTAAAAAACCATCCTGAAAAAATAGATTTTTTAGAGCAAAAGATAGCTAAATTAAATCAAGATTTATCCGATCCAAATGTATATCAAGAAATAGGTATTAACAAGCTTTATCAAGAGCTTGAAGTAATGCAAAAAGAACTTGAAATTCTAGAAAATGAGTATTTTTTAGTATTAGAGAAAAGTGAGAATTTATAATTAATAAAGATTTTATATTTTTTTACTCTATGGAGCGGGAAACGAGATTCGAACTCGCGACCCCAACCTTGGCAAGGTTGTGCTCTACCCCTGAGCTATTCCCGCAAAAAATAAGTGGTGCCCGAGGTCGGACTCGAACCGACACAAGGTTGCCCTTACCAGATTTTGAGTCTGGCGCGTCTACCAGTTTCACCACTCGGGCTCATTTTTAAGATTTAAAGTTGAAATTATACTTTTTTAGACTAAAAAATACTTTAAAAATAAAAAGTATTTTCAAAAAGATTATATAAAATTATGTAATTTAAATTTTTGGAACAGTTATTGCTTTTGTTTATTAGCAATGTTTGAAAAGATTTTAACTTTAATACTTTAGAGGAAAAAAATGAGAATTACAAATAAACTTAATTTCACAAATAGTGTGAATAATTCTATGGGCGGTCAAAGTGCTTTATATCAGATATCTCAACAACTTGCTTCAGGTTTAAAAATACAAAATTCATATGAAGATGCAAGCATTTATATAGATAATACGCGTCTTGAATATGAAATTAAAACATTAGAACAAGTAAAACAAGCAACAAACAGTGCAAAAGAAATGACTCAAAACAGCATGAAAGCTTTGCAAGATATGGTAAAACTTCTTGAAGATTTTAAAGTTAAAGTAACTCAAGCTGCAAGTGATGGGAACTCTCAAACTTCAAGGGAGGCTATAGCAAAAGAATTAGAACGCATAAAAGAGAGTATAGTTCAGCTTGCAAATACTAGCGTTAATGGTCAGTATCTTTTTGCAGGCTCACAAGTTGCAAATAAACCTTTTGATTCCAATGGTAATTATTATGGAGATAAAAATAATATCAATGTAGTAACTGGAGCTGGAACTGAAAGTCCTTATAATATACCTGGATGGGATTTATTTTTCAAAGCAGATGGAGACTATAAAAAACAAATTACTACTAATATCAGTTTTACAGATAATCGTTATACAGATAAAGATAAACAAGAATATTTAAACGGGGATTCTGCTTGGAAACAGCTTATCGGGCAAAATTATGTAAAAGATGGAAAATTAGATCCGGATATAGATTTTGAAGATAAAGACCGAAAACTTAATTTTCCACCTTCAACACTCTATGTTCAAGGAACAAAACCAGATGGAACAAGCTTTAAAAGTGCAGTTTTAGTAAAACCAGATGATAAAATAGAAGATGTATTAGAGCAAATTGGCGCACTTTATGGCAACACTGCTAATAATAAAGTTGTAGAAGTAAGCATCAATAATAGTGGTCAAATTCAAATCACAGATTTAAAACAAGGCAATAATAAATTAGACTTTCATGCCGTAGCCTATACTCCACAAATGGACAAAACAGAAAGTTTCAAAGCAATGGAAAAATTTGTTAAGGATAATGATCTTAACATGGATAATGTTACCAATGCTGTTATGCAAGAGGCTATGAAAAATGGTGATATTACCAATCCAACTAGTCCAGTTACTATTAAATTAACAGGAAAAGATGGAAAAGAGCAAGAGTTTACCTTTAGTTTAGCTCAAACTGATTTTATTAAAAGCAATATGACTGATTCAGCTGGCAACAAAGCCAATGGTGCAGATTATGATAATGTTTATTTTGAAAAAGATGGAAATACTGTTTATGGTAATGTTTCTCAAGTTATTAAAGGAAGTAATGCTTATGCAACTGATTCAACCAAACTTAGCGAGGTAATGGCAGGAAATAGTCTAAATGGTACTACTTTAAATTTAAAAGTCAATTCCAAAGGTGGAAATTCTTACGATGTTACTATAAATTTACAAACTTCAACTGTAAGCTATCCTGATCCTAATAATCCAGGTCAAACCATAAGTTTTCCTATAACCCATACTGATCCTGCAACTGGAAATAGTGGAGTTGTTACAGGATCAAATGATATTACTTATGGTCAAATCAATGATATTATAGGTATGTTTGCCGCAGATAAAATTCCAACCCAAAGCATAACAGCTACAAATGGAAAAGTTGATGCAAATGGTTATAATAGTTTACAACAACTCATGAAAGATTCTCAAGCTACTGTTGATGTAAGCATGGATTATAAAGGTCGCATTAGCGTTACCGATAAGCTATCCTCAGGAACCAACATAGGAATTTCTTTAAGTGATTCTCAAAGTGGACATTTTCCGCAACCACCTTATACTACAACTGCGCAAGTAGAGAATGGTCCAAATTTTAGTTTTAGTGCCAATAATGCTTTAGTTATAGATGAACCAAATGTTGATCTTATAAAAGATTTAGATACTATGATAGATGCGGTTTTAAGTGGTAATATGAGAGCCGATGGAAATTCGGCCGATCCAAGAAATACCGGAATGCAAGGAGCTTTAGAAAGACTCGATCATTTAGCAGATCATATCAGCAAGCTTAATACAACCATGGGAGCTTATCATAATACTATAGATGGTGTCAATACTCGAGTAAATTTCTTAAGCGTAAATGTGCAAAGCATTAAGTCAAATGTTATTGATGTAGATTATGGTGAAGCTATGATGAATTTAATGCAAGTTCAACTTGCATATCAAGCTTCTCTTAAGGCTAGTACAACAATTTCTCAACTTAGCTTATTAAATTATATGTAAAAATTTATGGTATAATTTGGCTTTGATTTTATTTTTAAGGAAAGAATATTAAAAAAGAAGCCATTTTTACCAGCTCTACACTTGTTATTTTTTATATTTGTCTTTGTATGCTAGCACCTAGCATGGGAGAATGGGTTTACAAGGCTAATTTATTTTTATTTGGAGAATTTGGGTATTATTATCCATTTTTTTTACTTGTGTTAAATTATCTTTACTATAGAAAAAATTATAAAATAGAAAATTTTAAGCGTAGAGAGCTTTTTGGTTTTTCTTTGGCCTTTTTTTCTACTTTGCTTTTATTTTCTGTCTTTTATAGAGAGTTTGGGTATATTTTAGAAATTGTATATGGATTTTTTTCTATAATCTTAGGACATACAGGGAGTGGAATTTTTGCTCTTTTGCTTTTGCTATTTTCTTTGATCTTATTGTTTCCGAAATTTGCAAAAGAAATTTTAAAAATAGAATTAGATTTTACTTTTTTATTAAAAGTAGAGCAAGCTTTTAAATCTTTACTTATGCGTGTATTTGGCGGAGAAAATGAGAAAGAAGATGTAGGTAAATCAGAACCTATGGCTCCAAAATTAAATATTTTGCAAGATAGTATTTATGAGAATTTGCAAATAAATAAAAAAGAAAAAACCAATAACTTAGAACAGATAATCAAAGATTGCAATATCAATGCAAGTAAAAATTCAATTACCACAGCTAAGGAAAACTTTGAAAAACTAAAAAATCAAATTTTAGATGAAACCATAGAGATTGATACACAAAGCTTAAAAGAATCAAGAAGTTTTGTTTATGAGCATTCTCAACAAGTGCGAAATTTCGCACAAAAGGCTAGCAAAATGAGCATTAGCCTTGATGAAGATTTTAATTTTATTTCAGAAGAAGGGGTAGATATGATTCCTGAACGTTTTTTAAAACCTAAAAAACTTGAAGATATAAAGCAAATAGATACAAATAAAAATTTAGATGAGCCAAGTTATAAGCGTAAAAATATTGAAATTCCAGTTTCTAAACAGGAAGTTAAACCAAAAATTTTCACAAAAGAGCTTGAACTTAGAGAGAATTTGATAAAAAAAGAAAAACTAGAACAAGAATACAAAGCCTATCAAAATGAAATTTTAGAAAATAAAGTAAAACAAGAAATTAAAAAATTAGAAGAATATGATGCGATAAATTCAAGCGATATTATAGAAGGGAATAAATACAGTTTTAATAACTCAAAGACAATCAAAACAGAAACAGAAGAATCAAACAAAATAAATGAAAATAAAAATCCAGATAAAGCAGACAATATCTTCGAATTTACTCCTATTGTAGAAGAGTTAAATCATCCTTATATAGAACCTACTCCTATAAAAAATATAAATGAAATAGTTATAGAAGAAAAAAATACACTCGATTTTATCCAAAATACAGAAATTAAAATCGATAATGAAAAAACAAATGATCAAGAAATTAAACTTCAAAAAGCAGTTTTAGCCAAAGAAATTGCTATTAACCAAGCTTTATTGCGTGAAATAGAGCAGGGTGAGATAGAAAAACCAAAAGATTTCATCTTGCCACCATTAGATTTTTTAGCTAATCCAAAAGAGCATAGACAAGAAATCAATGAAAGTGAAATAGATAAAAAAATTTATAATCTTCTTGAAAAGTTGCGTCGTTTTAAAATAGGTGGCGATGTTATAAGTACTTATGTTGGTCCTGTGGTAACTACTTTTGAATTTCGTCCTAGCGCAGATGTGAAAGTAAGTCGTATTTTAAATTTACAAGATGATTTAACTATGGCTTTAATGGCAAAATCAATCCGTATTCAAGCTCCAATACCAGGAAAAGATGTTGTAGGTATAGAAGTCCCAAATGATGAAATTCAAACTATTTATCTAAGAGAAATTTTACAAAGCGAAGTTTTTAAAAATGCTAAAAGTCCTTTAACTATAGCTTTGGGCAAAGATATAGTAGGCAATGCTTTTGTAACCGATCTTAAAAAACTTCCGCATTTACTCATCGCAGGAACTACAGGTAGCGGTAAAAGTGTGGGGATAAATTCTATGCTTTTAAGTCTTTTATATCGTAACTCTCCTAAAACCTTGCGTTTGATGATGATAGATCCTAAGATGCTTGAATTTAGCATTTATAATGATATTCCTCATCTTTTAACTCCTGTTATCACAGATCCAAAAAAAGCAGTCAATGCACTTTCAAATATGGTGGCTGAAATGGAAAGACGCTATCGTTTAATGGCTGATGCAAAAACCAAAAATATAGAAAATTACAATGAAAAAATGAAAGAATTAGGTGGTGAAGAACTTCCTTTTATTGTAGTAATTATTGATGAACTTGCTGATTTGATGATGACTGCGGGTAAAGATGTAGAATTTTACATAGGAAGACTTGCACAAATGGCAAGAGCAAGTGGAATTCACTTGATTGTAGCTACACAACGACCTTCTGTTGATGTTGTAACAGGACTGATTAAAGCGAATTTACCAAGTAGAATTTCTTATAAAGTAGGGCAAAAAATTGACTCTAAAGTTATTTTAGATGCTATGGGTGCCGAGAGTTTACTTGGAAGAGGGGATTGTTTATTTACTCCTCCTGGAACAAGCTCTATAGTGCGTTTGCATGCGCCTTTTGCAAGCGAATTTGAAATAGAAAAAATCGTGGATTTTCTAAAGGATCAACAAAGTGTAGAATATGATGAAAGCTTTTTAAAAGATCAACAAAGCATGGGGGTTACAACAAATGAAAGCTTTGATGGGGAAGTAGATGAGCTTTATGAAGAAGCTAAAAGAGTAATCTTAGAAGATGGAAAAACAAGCATTTCTTATCTACAACGCCGTTTAAAAATCGGCTATAACCGCTCTGCAAATATTATTGAACAACTTACGCAAAACGGGATTTTAAGCGAACCTGATGCCAAAGGACAAAGGGAAATCTTGTAAGATTTTTCTTGTATTTTTGATATATAAAACTGATTACAAAAGAAGAAATTTAAAAAGAAAAAGCCCCGTAAAAAGGGCTTAAAAATTATTTATCTCTAAGATTTAATTCAGTAATTAACTTACTATAAGAATTATAATCTTTTCTTTTAAGATAAGATAAAAGTCTTTTTCTTTGACCTACAAGTTTTAGAAGTCCTAGTCTTGATGAAAAGTCTTTTTTGTAGATTTTTAAATGTTCTGTAAGTTCTGCAATTCTTGCAGTTAAAAGAGCTACTTGAACTTCTGTTGAACCAGTATCACCTGGTTTTTTAGCGAATTTCGCAACTATTTCTGCTTTTTTGGCCGAATCCAAAGCCATGATAGACCTCCTGATTGGTAAAATAATAAAATTAAAGAACTGTAATTTTATCTTAAAAAGCAAAAAATAAACTGAATTTATCCTTTTTAGAAGGTTTTGTCAAAATTTAAGTCTTTTTCTAAGAATTATTTATTATAATTACAGCTATTTCTATAGTTATAATAAGGAGAATCTGTGCTATTTACCAAAGCTAGCGAATACGCTTTACTTTCTTTAATTTATATTTCTCAAAAAGAAACACCTCAAGATGTAGATTCTTTAGCTTTAGAGCTTGATATTCCCAAAAGTTTTTTAGCTAAAATTTTACAAACTTTAGCTAAAGATGGTTTGTTAAAATCCTTTAAAGGGGCAAAAGGTGGTTTTGCATTAATCAAAGAACCAAATCAATATACTATAAAAGAAATTGTTAATAGTGCTGAAAAAAAGGATATCAGTGTATTTGAATGCAGTGGTGGTACTTGTCCAAATAATAAAGAAAAAAATTGCACCTTAATGCCTATGTTAGTAAATTTACAAAATAAAGTAGATGAATTTTTAGATTCTATTACTTTAGAAGATATTATGAAAAATAATGGCAAAAAATAAAATAGTCGATTTAGTTTTTCCTTTTTTGGGGCCTTTAATTGCTCCTGTTTTAAAAGCTAAAAGCTTAACTATTGTTGGTTTTTTAGTTTGCATTTTAGCTATTATCATAGTTCCTTTACCAAGTCCTATTTTGGACTTTTTCTTAGCTTTAAGTATAGCTTTATCAGTATTAATTATTTTAATTTCTATTTATATACCTAAACCGACAGATTTAACAACTTTTCCAACTTTAATCTTGATTATTACTTTATTTAGACTTTCTTTAAATATAGCTACTACGAGGATGATTTTAAGCGAAGGGCAAAACGGCCCTGAAGCTGTGAGTGAGATTATAGCAGCATTTGGAGAATTTGTTGTTGGTGGAAATATGGTCATTGGTGTGATTGTATTTTGTATCTTAGTATTAATTAATTTCATGGTTGTAACAAAAGGTAGTACAAGGGTTTCTGAAGTACAAGCAAGATTTACACTTGATGCAATGCCGGGTAAACAAATGGCTATTGACGCGGATTTAAATGCAGGACTTATCGATGAACAAACCGCTAGAGCAAGACGTCAAGAAGTTATTGCTGAAGCAAACTTCTATGGTGCAATGGATGGTTCTTCTAAATTTATCAAAGGAGATGCTGTTGCAGGAATTATCATAACTATTATAAATATCATAGGTGGTTTTTTAATAGGATCTTTTCAGCACGATATGGCTTTAAGCGATGCTGCATCTACTTATACTATTTTAACCATAGGCGATGGACTTGTATCGCAAATTCCAGGGCTTATTACTTCTACTGCAACCGCTATAATTATCACTCGTGCAAGCAAAGATGAGGAAAATTTTGCAGAAGGAACTTTAACTCAACTTTTAAGTGAATATCGCACACTTTTAATAGTAGGTTTTGTACTTTTTATCTTTGCGTTAGTACCTGGTTTGCCAACTTTATCCTTGGGCTTTATGGCTTTAGTTTTTTTAAGTCTTGGCTATCTTACCAAGCAGGTTAAGGAAGGTAAAATTGATATAACCACAGTTAAAAAAAGCAAACCAAGTGCCGCAGCTGCATCTCAAAGTGGAGCAGGTGGGACAACGGCAGCACCTGCTAAGAAAAGCGAAGAGGAAATTCTCAAAGAAGAAGAGCACAAGATTAACGACATACTCAAAGTTGAAATTTTAGAACTTGAACTTGGATACGGACTTATTAAGCTTGCTGAAAACGAACTTACAGAAAGAATTCGCTCAATGAGAAGAAGTATTGCTGAAAGTTTAGGATTTTTAATGCCAAAAATAAGAATAAGAGATAATTTAAGACTTAAACCAAATGAGTATAGTTTTAAACTCAAGGGCGTGTCTATAGCAAGTGCTGAAATTTATCCGGATAAATATTTAGCCATGGATAGTGGTTTTATCACAGAAGAGATAGAAGGGATTGCTACAAAAGAACCTGCTTTTAACTCTGATGCACTTTGGATTGATGCGAATTTAAAAGATGAAGCAACATTAAATGGCTATATAGTAATAGATCCTGCAAGTGTTATTTCAACACATATGAGCGAACTTATCAAAGCACACGCAAGCGAACTTCTTACACGCCAAGAGGTGCAAAATCTTCTTGATAAGGTTAAAAATGATTATCCAATCATTGTAGAAGGTGCTTTAGGTGTTGCACCTGTAAGTCTTATTCAAAAAATTCTCAAAGACTTGCTTAAGCATCACATACCAATTAAAGATATGCTTACTATTTTAGAATCTGTAAGCGATATAGCAGAAGTAAGCAAGAGTTTTGATATGATTATTGAACATGTAAGAGCGTCTTTAGCTAGGATGATTACAAATATGTATTTAGATGATAAAGGAAATTTGGATATTTTTATCTTAGACTCTGCTAGCTCTGCAGTGTTAATGGAAAATGTACAATTTAGAGATGGAAGTTATCACTTGCCTTTAAGTGTAGCTCAAACAGGCACTTTAGTAGATACTCTAAGGGCTGAAGTTGCCGCGGTAGCAAATGGTCGTATCAAGCCTTTTATACTTTGCGTTGAACCGCAACTTAGAAAATTCATTGCTGATATTTGTTATAATTTTAGCATTAATATAGTAGTGTTAAGTTTTGCAGAAATTGCAGAAAATACAAATTTTAATACCGAGGGTATTATTAGGATAGAACTTTAAGGAATATAATGAAAATTTATCATCTTTCGCACACAGATCTTGATGGTTATGCTTGTCAATTTGTAGTAAATTTTTATTTTAAAAATGTGAAATTTTATAATTCTAATTATGGTAAAGAAATTAATGAAAATTTTAACTCTATTATAGGCGATATAGAAAAAGATGAAAATTTCGGGAAAGCTATTATTCTAATAACAGATTTAAATTTAAATTTAAATCAATGTGAAGAATTTGAAAAAATTTGTAAAGAGAAAAATATTAAAATTTTTCTTCTTGATCATCATCAGAGTGGTGAAGAATGCGCTCAAAAATATTCTTGGTATTTACTTGATTCTAAAAGATGTGCAACTAAAATCGTTTATGATTTTTTCTCTAAAATCTGCACTCCTGTTTTAGAACTTTCAAAATTTGTTGATGTGGTTAATGCTGTTGATATTTGGCTAAGCGAGGATGAAAATTTTGAACTTGGAAAGGTTTTTTTAGGCTTGATTGCCAATGCAAAAGAAATAAATCGCGTGATGTTTAAAGAATCTCAAATCGATTATATGTTTTTCTTGCTTGATAAGGCTTGGAAATTTATAGGAAAAGAAAATGCGAATATTTTACTCGATAATGCTACTCATTTTATAAAAAAGGATTATTTTGCCAGAAAAAATGATGATACTCTTTCTAATTTAATTTCTTGTTTTGTAGTTGAAAAACTAAGTGAGCTAAAAGAAAATTTCAGTATAGAATATGAAGGCCATAAAGGCATCTTAACTTCAAATATAGGCAATACTTCTGTTATTGGAAATGATTTTTTAGTAAAAAATCCTGATTATGACTTTTTTATTGATGTTAGTTCTAGAAAAACCTTAAGTTTTCGTGCAAATGGAAAAATAGATGTAAGTTTAATGGCTAAAAATTTAGTAGGTGGTGGTGGACATAAAAATGCTAGTGGTGGACTTTTTGCGACATTTAAAGATGGAGCAAATTATAATCATATTAAGGCTCAAATTATTGATTTAATTAAAAGCAAAAAACTTAAAAAGGAAAACAATGAATCAAAACAATAATAAAACCTTAAAAAATGAACTAGAAGATTTACAATATGAGCTTAGCATAGTTTTAGAAGCTATGCTTTTATACGCTGGAGTTAAAAGAGAAAAATTAGAAAATGCAATAGAAGCTTATATTGATAATATAGATAATGTGCTCGAAAATTCCAACAAAGAAGGGGTTGATGAAATTTTAGAAGTGGTGGAATTTCTAAAAAATAAATACAAAGATTTTTTTCAATGAAAAAGTGTATTTTAATTTTTTTTAGTTTATATTCTTTAAGTTTTGCTAATATTTACGAAAAATTAAATGATTTTGCTTATGAAAAAAAACCGAACAAAGATTTTAAGATTCAAGAAGTTAAATTAGTACAATTTTCACAAGAAAATAAAGATTGCCTTGAGCTTTTAATAGAAGCTGGTCAAGTTAGAATTTTAAATAGCTATAACTCTTGTCAAAAATTATCTAAAGATGAAAGTTTTCAAAAATTTCTTAATGAAGATTTTTTAAAACTTTATAAAAATAATGGATACTTGATTAATGAAAATTTACAAAATTTGAAAAATACCATGCAGGATATTATGATATATTATAAACTCCGATATTCTTTTAGTAAAGATATAAAAGATATGAGTAAAAATAAGAATTTGGATGTTTTAAATATAGATGAAAAAGATGGTGGTACTTTGCTTTATAAAATCAACAATCAAGCTTGCGTTGGAATAGAACTTACAAGACATGACTCAAGAATGGCTATGAAAATATACGGAATAGAAAATTTGGATAAAGAGTGCAAACTATTTATCCAATCGCCTTCTTTTAAAGATCTTTCTTGCACAAAAAAAGATTTTAAGTGGTATTATTTAGAATAAATAAATGCTTTAATTTTTAAATAAAAATTTTTAAAAATCGCACTTAAAGTAAAAGTATCTTGCCTTCCAAGATTTTGAAAAACGCAGTTATCTAAGTCTTTTTTTTCTTGAATGCTTAAATTTTTCATTAAACCAACCTCTAAAAATATTGCAAACTTCAATTTTATCAAAAAAACTTTATTTTTATTTTAAAGTTTTAATTATAAGGCAAATAAATATTGTTTTAAGAATTTGAAGTTTTTTATTGAAATATTATTAACTTTTATTGACTTTTTTGAAGCAAAGTTATATACTGAATTCGAATTAGACAAATTTAAGGAGGAAAAATGATGAATAAATTTTCTATAGTTTTAACTTTGTTGTTATGTGGAAGTTGTGCTTTAGCCTTAGATCCAAATTTGGAAAAAACTAAGAGTGCAACAGGTATTGATCTACCTACTGCCAAATGGAATTTACCTAAGGCTTTAAATGAAGATGGTACCATAGATGAAACTAAAATGCCAAAAAATTCAGAATATAGCAAAATGGTTATTTTGGGAAATAAAATTCTTAATGAAACAAGCAAATATGTAGGTCCACAGGCCAAAGATCCTAAAAAAAGATTTGCGGGAAATAATCTTTCTTGTTCAAGTTGCCATGCTAATGGTGGAAGTGTACAAAATCAATCAGGTTTTGTAGGAATTTGGGCAAGATTTCCACAATATAATGCCAGAGGAGATAAAGTAATTACCTTAGCAGATAGGATCAATGGCTGTTTTGAACGCTCTATGAATGGCAAAAGAATGCCTAGTGATGCGCCTGAAATGAAAGCCATGCTAACTTATATGCAATGGTTATCTCAAGGAGTTCCAGTAGGAGCTAAGATAGAAGGGCAGGGGCTTAAGAAGATAGATTTCATCTCGAGAGCAGCTGATCCTAAAAAAGGTAAAGCAATTTATATGGATAAATGTGCCGTTTGTCATCAAGAAAATGGATTAGGGCTTAAAAATGAGGATAGCGCAGGCGCGTATTATCTTTATCCACCACTTTGGGGCAATGATAGTTATAATACAGGAGCTGGAATGTATCGTCTTATCAAAGCTGCTTCTTATATTAAAGAAAATATGCCTCAAGGTGCGCCTGACTTAAGTCTTGAAGATGCTTATGATGTAGCAGCTTACATGAATTCACAAGCCCGTCCTATTAAAGCAAATAGAGATAAAGACTTTCCAGATAGAAAGGTTAAGCCTTTGGATATGGATGTAGGACCTTATGATGATAGCTTTTCTACAACCCAACATCGCTATGGACCTTATACAAATATGATCAAAAAATAATTTTAAGGCAATTTTTATTGCCTTAAAAAATTTATTATTTCATATTACTTAATTTTTTAACTAGATCTTCTAAATCTTGCATCGAATTGATTGCACTTGGGTTAATTTGATATTTTCCATTAACAACAAAAGCAGGGGTGCCATAGGTTTTAGCTATATCATTAGCTCTTTGAAACTCGCTTAAAATTTCTTTAGCTTTTGGGGTATTTAAAAAATTTAATACTTCATTTTTATTTACATTCATAGCCTTTAAACCTATGTCGTAAAATTCATCTAAATTCGAAAAATTTCTTTGCTTGTTTAAAAAATAAGAAACAAAATAAACATCAGCAAGTTTATGAGATAAACTATCAGAATAACTCGCGTCTTTACCATTTTGCTCATCTTTGTATTGAGCAAAGGCAAAAAGATCATTCATTTCTTTGGAAAAATCTCCATTCATTAAACTTACAGGATAGAGTTTAAAATGTAAATTTGGAAAAGCTTCTCTTAGTTTTTCAAGGGTTCCAAATTTATGATGATTATAACAATGTATACATTTATAAGAAAATGCTTCTATTACACTATTTTCGGAGTTGGGTAAATTTGGATTAAGAGTAATAAAACTATTATTTGCTAACGCAAAACTTGAGCAAAATACAAGCGCTAAAACAAATTTGCAAAAAAAATTACGCATACTATATCCTTGATTAAATAAAATTTTCAGAGATAATTTTATTTAAAAAAAATAAATAAGCCCAAATTTATTTTTGGGCTTATTGTTTTATTTTTTAGGATTGAATGCTTGATCAACGCTAAAAGGCATTGCTTGATAACCCGTGCCTGAACCGCTAAATTGAATTTGAACCGAAGGCTCCTTAGCACCCCAGTTAAATTCATCAATTTCAGGTTTTGGCTCTCCAAGACTTACACCTTTGCTAAGATCAAAAGCCATTCCAGCTGTTGCGCTATAAACCATAATAGAATCTTTATCTGGTTCATATTGAGTTAAAGAAGTTACAGGAGAAAACCATTCATTTCCACGATTTTTACCATATTCCCAAATTTGTTCCACAGTTTTATTTTGCTGATCGATTTTATAAATTACAGCACGAGAATATTTTTGACTTGCAAACGCAGGTTGTTCAGCTCCTCTTGCATCACCATTATCAAAAACACTTATATAAATATAACGCTTGTTTGATTTACTATCAATTCTCCAGCCTGTATGCTGTGTCCAAGTGAAATCAAATCCACCATTTTCATTTTCATAACCTGGGCATTTGCTGTAATCATCATCGCAAACAATTTTTTTGCCATTTTTATCTACAGGTTGTAATAAATATTTTTGAAATTCTTTATTCCATCCTTTATGTGCCCCTAAAATCCATTTTATTTTTTTATCACGACCAATTTTAACAACAGCACTTTGATGGCGACTAGAAATAATAATACTATCATCACTTGGATCATAATCAACGCTATTTACATGAGCCCAATTCCTACCTATACCTGTACCTGCTATATCTCCAAATTTTTCGCTTTCATCCATTTTGGCAAGCTCTTCATCGCTTAAAGTTTTACCCGCTTTGCTTGCATCTATATTTAAACACACTGCACCTTGATCTAAAGCTTTGATAATAGTACTTCTATAAGGATCTAAAATCTCATACAATCTCCAATCATCAACAACATTACCATTCTCATCTACTTCTATAATAGCATCACGCACTGTGCGTACATGCTTACCATTTGGACGCAAAGTATTTGCTGAAGCTACTCTTAATAAATAATGCCCATTTTGCATATTGTCCATAGCATGAGAAAAATCTATATAGGCAACAGGTAATTTACGATTGAAAATTTCTCTTCCTAAGATATCGTATTTTACATATCTTTGACCAAATCCCCAAGTTAAAGCTCCATCTTTGTTTTGATGAAAACCCATCATAATTCCACGATTGTAAATATTGTCCCAGTTCATTAATTTATCGTTATCAAAATACCATCTGATTTCACCCTTGGTATCTATGATAAAGACATTTGAATTTTCATCCCATTCCATAGCACCACCTACAGGATTATTCCATACAGATTGTGAGCCTTTGCCAGATTGTTTTCCAGGAGCATTATTTACTAAATATAGCCTATCTGAAAATTTTGGATCCATTTTTAATACTTTCACATTTTCAAAAGGAGTTCCTCTTTGATCAGTGCTTCCACTTGGTTCCATGCTAACCCCTGGAGTTGTAATTTTATAAATCTCATCAACAACTTTTTGACTTTTACCATTTGCAGTCTTAGTATAACTTACCTTTACTGTATTTAAATAAGAAGGATAAAGTCCAAAAATAGGAATTCCACCATAAGTCTTAGCCATTTTAGAATTCACATTATAAGAAATAGTTTGACCATTTGGTTTAGGAACAATAGTTACTTTTATATCGCTTAAGACGTAACCATTATCCATAATAATAGCGGTCAAAGGAGACAATCCATAAGGATTCATTTTAATCGCACCTATTTGTCCTTGAATTTTCCAATCTATTTTCGCTCCACTGGGACCACCCATGGCCATTAAAGCATTAGGTGTAAGTAGGGTAGAACCCGTCAAAAATGCCATGCAAATAGTTTTGCTAAGTCTCATGATAAATCCTTTAAAATTATTTAAGCCATCCTAAAATAGCTTAATAAAATTTTAATAATACGCAACAAAAATAATGTGTTGCGTATTTTAAAAGCATCTTAAAACGACTTGATTTAAATGATTTAAACTAGCTATACTTTGATTTGGATTTTTTGGTTCGCCTATAAATTTAAGCACCAAAACCAAAATAACAATCGCCAATGCAAAAATTTTAGCATTAGGTTTATTTTTATCTAAAACATAGGCTATAAACATTGTAAAAAGCACAATAAAACAACATAAAAATGCTATAAGACAGCAAATTGCCATATTCATAAACTTTAAACTAGGTATCAAATACCAACCATTACTATAAAGCCCATTTTCAAAATCAGGTGGAGTTCCTATAAAAAATTTTTGAAAAGTATTAAGATGATTATAAGCATTTTCTGGAACTACGGGGGCATCCATCCCACATTCTCCTGCTGGCAAAAACCAACTAGGAGCCCATTCATGTAAAGGTAAATTAAATGGATAAATAGGAATTTCACGACATCCGTCTACACCTGCAAAAGGATTTTCAGAATGAACCACTTCATGGATATGATTTAAAGTTAGACAATGCTCCAAGCCAAGCCAAATTCCATAAAAAGCTAAGCTATAAGAAAAAATTTTTATAATATTATTTGTAGGATTGATTAGTGCAATCATACCACCTATAGCCATAACAAGCATATCAAATCTTATATACACACATTGTTCGCAAGGTTCCATAAAAAGATATTCTTGAAATAAAAAATGTGCTATACAAGTAAGTCCTATAGTAACCATGATCAAAATCAACCAAGGTTTTCGCGTATCTTGCCATTTAGAAATTGAAAAATTTCTGTAATTATCTTTCATTTTTATGCAACTCATTATTTTTGCTTGCTAAGTTCTTTAGTAATCTCAATCAAAGCCTCTGGAGAGTTGATTGCACTTGGAATGATTTGATATTTTCCATTAACAACAAAAGCAGGGGTGCCATAATTTTGCGAAATAGGATTGGCAATTTCATAACTTTTTAAAAGCTCGGCAGCCTCTGGAGTTTTTAAGAAATTTTCCAAGTCAGCTTTACTCACATTCATTGCTTTTAAACCGACACTATAAAAAGCTTCAGGATTTTTACCATTTTCCCATCTTTGTTTTTTCTTAAAATATGCATTAAAATAAGCTTCAGCAACTTTATGAGTTAAACTATTTTTATCCGTAGGATCAATTTTATTTACACCATCCTTAAATGTCGCAAAAGCAAAAATTTCATTAGCTTGCTTTCCATAATCTCCCATAGAACTTACAGGATAAAATTTATAAGTTAAATTAGGTAATTTTTCTTTAATTTTACCCATGGTGTTAAATTTGTGATGATCATAGCAATGAGTACAGCGATAAGAAAAAATTTCAATCAATGAATTATCAGCGTTAGCAATAGGATTTTTAAGAATTACATATTCTTTACCTTCACTTAATGCACTAGCACTTATACCTGCTAAAAAAGCACATACGACAATAGATCTAGCTAATTTTACTGGAAATTTCATTACCTTCTCCTTGAAATTTGGTTTTGATAAAACTTTTTATTAAGTTTTTATATAATAAATATTATAAAACTATTAAAATAAAAATATTCTTAAAAATTTTATAACTAAGAATATTTGCTTTAACTAAAAATCAAGAATAGGGGATTAAAAAATTGAATGCACAAGTTATCATTTTTATATATATTTTGATAATAATATAAAATAATTTAATTTTTAAATATTCTTTATAGTTTTCAAGAAAAGTAAAATATAATTTTAATTTACAAAATAAAATTATCAATTTTTTACATTATATTTTGTGGATAAGTTTATTTCACTCAAAAGGTAAAATCATAAAAGTATGTAAAAATAGTAGCTTAATCTATATCAAAGTAGAATAATCTAGGTATATATAAAAAAGTTTGAAAATTATAGTTTTCAATACAAAATTATAAATTTTACATATTTTTACCTTTTATCATATCTTTTTATGATTGATATAAGATTTATTTAATAAAAATATTTCAATCTTTTTGCCTTGCATATAAAAACAAACTTTTTCCTAAAAAAGCTTTTTTTTACTAAGTTAATACTAAAATACCTTTTATAGTTAAAAAGCTAAAAATTTTAGATTTTAGGAAAAGTTTCTATGAAATACCCTTTAGATTGTGAAGAAAATTTTGAAAAATCATTCTTATTTTGGCTAGCAAAATATATAAAATTTAAACTCAACTCACTATCTAATAAAGAGTTAAAAAATCCACAAGCTTTAGCAGAAGTTAATTTTGCTCTTACACAAGGTGTAAAAAATATTGAAGAACTTGACGCTCTAGCAAAAAAAGCAAGAAATGCTGGTTTAAGTGGAGTTAATACTTATTTTAATCCTTTAAAAAAAGTATTTGAATATTTAAATTTTTATAAGCTTTACTCTTTAAAACAGATTGATGAAGAACTCATTGTAGAAGTTTTAGCAAGTATAACAGGTGCTTTATCAGATGCGAGCAAAAAAAATTACCGTATTGCTGTGATTAATTTTTTTGATTTTTTAGACAAGCAAAACGAAGAAGATGAAAAAGCACATATTTTCGATATCAATCTTAAAAACTGGGCAGGTATAGCAGGTTCTAAAGGGGTGAAATTACCTGAATTTATGAGTGAAGAAGAGCTTAAAAAATTTCTTGATGCTATTGAAAATGCAGATTTTAAAAACAATGCCATACGCAATAAACTTATTATTAAAATCATCATTTTTACAGGCATACGGGTAAGCGAAGCTATCAATATCAAAATGGGTGATATTAGCGAAGAAAACGATCTTTATATCATAAGAATAAGAGCTAAAGGCAATAAATATCGTGTTGTAATGATAAAAAAAGAACTTATTTACGATTTGCTTAAAAATGTAAGTATTAATTATATGAGCAAAGACGCCCTACTTTTTGTCAATAAAAAAGGCACTCCACTGACTCAATCTTATGTCAGTCGCATAGTAGAACAGCTTTTATTTCGTGCAGGAATTCGCAAACAAAAAAATGGTGCTCACATGTTGCGTCATACTTTTGCCACCCTACTTTATAAAAAGCAAAAAGATTTAGTTTTAGTTCAAGAAGCTTTAGGGCATGCGAGTTTAAATACTTCAAGAATTTATACTCATTTTGATAATGATAAATTAAAACTTGCCGCACAGGTTGCAAAGGAATTAAGTGACTCTTGAAAACCATGCTGTTTTTGGTGGATATTTTTACTATGATTTAAAACACACTTTAAAAGCCTTTAACCACAAAGAAAGTAAAAAGTGCTTTAAATTTATAGAAAAATATAAAAATGATTTTTATATTTTAATGCTTGCTGATTATGAGCTATATAGATATTTTCAAGATAAAAATTTCACAAGTAAAAAAGCTTATTTATCTATATTTGCTTTTAAAAAAAGAAAAAAAATTCAAAAAGAAGATATTGATGAAGAAAAATTTATTCCTGAATTTATAAATTTTTTAGATCAAGATAATTACAAAGAAAATTTCATCAAGGTTAAAGAGGCAATCTCCAAAGGAAGAGTTTATCAAATCAACCTCACTCAAAATTTTAAATTTCATAGCAAAATGGATTCTTTTGAACTTTTTAAACTTTTGCTTTCTAGACAAAATACTGAATTTAAAGCTTTTATAAAAGATGAAACAAGAGAAATTTTGTCCTTCTCACCTGAACTTTTCTTCAAGACCAAAAAAAGAAAAATATTTACAAAACCTATGAAAGGCACAATTAAGCGTGATAAAGATCCTATAAAAGATGAAGAAAATAAAACCTTCTTGCAAAATGATACAAAAAATCTAAGTGAAAATGTTATGATTTGCGATCTTTTACGCAACGATCTTTCAAAAATCATCACAAAAAAAAGCTTAAAAACCAAACTTTTTGAAATTCAAAGTCATCCTACTTTACATCAAATGACTTCAAGCGTACAAGGAAAACTTAAAAAAAATATTTCTTTATATCAAATTTTTAAAGCTCTCTTTCCTTGCGGTTCTATTACAGGTGCTCCAAAGCTTGAAAGCATTAAATTTATTGAAGAATTAGAACAAAGAGATCGTGGTATTTACTGCGGAACTATAGGTTTAATACACAAAAATAAAAATAAATTTAGCGTAGCCATACGCACCTTAGAAAAACAAGATGAAATTTATACTTATAGCACCGGTAGTGGCTTGGTTTGGGACTCAAAATTCAAAGATGAATTTGAAGAATTAAAACTTAAAAGCGCGTTCTTAAATCCTTGTGATTTTCATCTTTTTGAAACCATGTATTTTAAAAATTCTCAAATTTTATTTTTAAAAGAACATTTATTAAGGCTTATAAATTCAGCTCTTAAATTTAATTTTAATACTCACAACATCTTTAAAGATTTTTATAATATTTTAAATCAAAAAAGTTCTTATAAAGAATATCAAAATTTTACACTTTTTAAACTCGATGAAAAAATTTTTCACAAAAAACACTCTTTATTTTATCATTTTCCCCTACCCTTTAAAAATCCACACAAAGAAGGAATTTTAAAACTGATTTTATATAAAGACGGAAGATATGAATTCCAACAAAGCGCCTTAAAACAAAATTCAAACGATATTTTGCTTTTAAGTGATGATAAAATTAACTCAAAAAGTGACAATCTCTATCACAAAAGCTCTTTGCGTACTTTTTATAATCAACACTCATACAAATGGCATCAAAACTTGTGTTACGACATAGCTTTTTTTAACGAAAAAGATGAACTTTGTGAAGGCTCAAGAACCAATCTCATCTTAGAAAAAAACGCTCAGTTTTATACTCCACAAATTCAAAGCGGTATGTTAAATGGAGTATATAGAAATTTCTTAATCAATCTTGGTTTGATAAAAGAAAAAGCATTATTTAAGCAAGATTTATTTGAAGCAGAAAATATTTATTGCATTAATTCCGTGCGTGGTTTAAAAAAGGTAAAATTACAATGAAGAAAATTTTATTTATAGATAATTATGATTCTTTTAGTTACACCATCATCTATTATCTTAAAGAACTTGGTTTTGCATGTAAAGTGATAAAAAATGATGCCTTTAAAAAAGCTAAAGAATTAGAAAAATTTGATTTCACTCATCTTATCATCTCTCCTGGCCCTCATTCTCCCAAGGAATCTAAATTAAGCTTAAAAGCAATCAAATATTTTAAAAAAAATAAAAAAATTTTAGGTATATGTTTAGGACATCAGTGTATAGCTGAAGTTTTTGGCGGCAGGGTTTCTAAAATACAAAATCCCATGCATGGTAAAATTTCTAAACTTTATTTTAAAAAAGATCCTATTTTTAAGGGTATTAAAAAAGAAATTGAAATTTGCTTATATCATTCTTTGTATATTAGTTCTATGCCTAAAAAATGCAAAATTTTAGCTCATAATTCAGAAAATATTATTATGGCAATTAAACATAAAAAATATCCTATTTATGGATTGCAATTTCACCCCGAAGCGGTTTTAACTCAAAAAGGTAAAAAAATACTTAAAAACTTTATGAAGCTTTAGTCTTTTTTGCATTTAAAATATAAATATGAAAATCTAAAATAAAATATCCTTAAAATAATTATCATTAATATAAATTTATAAATAAAAAAACCGATAACAATATAAATTAATTTAAAAAGATTTAAGATGAAAATAGATACTTTGACAAAAAATTTTAGCAATTATCAAACACAAATAAACAAAGACAATGATTTGGTAAGTAATGTTCATAGTGACAATGTGGTTAAAATTCAAATTTCAGATGAAGCAAGAAGTTTAAGTCAAACAAATTCAAAAAATGAAAAAGAATATGAAATCAAAGTAAGTCAAGAAAAAATAGAAAACCACAAAGACCAAAATTCCATCCAAAGTAGCAAAGGTGGCGTAAATCCCGCATTAGAGGCTTTAATAGCAAAATTAGCTGAAATTTTAGCTAAAATTGCAGAACTTACTCAAAAAATGACAAACGCTAACGAACAAATGAAAACGACATTTCAAAAACAAATTGATGTGCTAAAATCTCAAGCAGATGTAATTCAAGCTCAAATTCAAGAACTCCAAAGCCAACAAGCTTGATTATATTTTTTCAAAAGTTTAAGAATGCTATAATGATGCATTTTTAAACTTTTTCAAGGAAAAATATGACTTATCTAGAAATCGAAGGCACAAATCATCTAAGCGGAAATGTTACAATAAGCGGAGCAAAAAATGCCGCCCTACCCTTGATTGTTTCAAGCATACTTGCCAAAAACGAAGTAAAAATCAACAATGTTCCTAATGTTGCTGATATAAAAACTCTTATATCTTTGCTAGAAAATTTAGGAGCTAAGGTCAATTTTCAAAATAATAGTGCTTTATTAAACACAAACACTCTTAATCAAACCATAGCCAAATATGACATTGTGCGCAAAATGCGTGCTTCCATACTTACTCTAGGACCTTTACTTGCTCGTTTTGGACATTGTGAAGTATCTTTACCTGGAGGATGCGCTATAGGACAAAGACCTATTGACTTGCATCTTTTAGCCTTGGAAAAAATGGGGGCAAATATACAAATCAAACAAGGCTATGTCGTAGCTAGTGGAAATTTAAAAGGTAATGAAATTCTTTTTGATAAAATCACGGTTACAGGTAGCGAAAACATCATCATGGCGGCAGCTTTAGCTAAAGGTAAAACCAAACTCTTAAATGTTGCAAAAGAACCCGAAGTAGTTCAACTTTGCGAAGTTTTAAAAGACGCAGGACTTGAAATCAAAGGCATAGGTACAGATGAGCTTGAAATTTATGGTAGCGATGGAGAACTTTTAGAATTTAAAGAATTTAACGTTATACCTGATAGAATTGAAGCAGGAACTTATCTTTGTGCAGGGGCTATTACAAATTCTAAAATTACTTTAGATAAAGTTAACGCCACTCATCTTAGTGCAGTTTTAGCAAAACTTCATCAAATGGGTTTTGAAACTTTGATTACAGAAGATAGTATCACCCTACTTCCTGCTAAAGAAATTAAACCTGTAGAAATCATGACAAGTGAATATCCAGGCTTTCCAACCGATATGCAAGCGCAGTTTATGGCATTAGCCTTAAAAGCTAATGGAACTAGTATTATCGATGAAAGACTATTTGAAAATCGTTTCATGCATGTAAGCGAACTTTTAAGAATGGGCGCAGATATTAAACTCAATGG
This sequence comes from Campylobacter sp. BCW_6466, assembly GCF_001762835.1. Classification (NCBI taxonomy): domain Bacteria; kingdom Pseudomonadati; phylum Campylobacterota; class Epsilonproteobacteria; order Campylobacterales; family Campylobacteraceae; genus Campylobacter; species Campylobacter sp. BCW_6466. The sequence goes on along the minus strand of NZ_MJXO01000026.1, from coordinate 39,043 downwards.
TCATATTGCTACTATAGTAGGCGGAAAAGAACTTAACGCTGCTGATGTCATGGCTACAGATTTGCGTGCTTCCTCAGCCCTTATCTTAGCGGCTCTTGCAGCCAAAGGCGCAAGCAAAGTCCATAGAATTTACCATCTTGATAGGGGTTATGAAAATTTGGAAGAAAAATTTAAAGGTTTGGGTGTAAAAATCACAAGGCTTGAAGAATGAAAAATATCTTTGAAACCTTAAAAGACTTAGAAGATCAAATTTCATGCTTAGATGAAAGTGAGCTTATTAGCCTTGAAAAAGCAAAAGATAGAATTTTAGCTAAAGATTTATACGCTAGAAAAAATCTACCCAGTTTTGACAATGCTGCTCTTGATGGCTATGCTTTTAATTATGCTGATATCAATGAGGCTTTGGAGATTAAAGGGACTATTTTTGCAGGAGATAAAAATTTTTATACAGTTGCTAAAAATGAATGCTATAAAATCATGACAGGGGCTAAAATGCCCAAAAATGCTGATACTATCTTAATGTTAGAAGATGAGTATATAGAAGAAAATAAACTCATCATTAAAAAAGCCCCTAAACAATACAATGCCTATCGCTATAAAGGCGAAGAATTAAAAAAAGGTGAAATTTTACTTCAAAAAGGCACCAAACTTAATGATAAACATATCGCCCTGCTTGCTTCTCAAGGGCTTTATAAAATAGAAGTCATAAGAAAAATTCGCATAGGTATTTTTTCAAGTGGAAATGAGCTAAAAGAACCTTGGCAAGAATGCGATGAAGAAAGTATTTATAATGCCAATGCTTTGCCTTTACTAACCATGCTTCAAAATGCTTCTTATTTAGGTATTATCAAAGATAATTTTAAAAGCACTAAAAAGGCTTTAAAAAATACAAATTTTGATCTTTTAATCACTTCAGGGGGCGCAAGTGTTGGTGAGGCCGATTTTATGGAAAAAGCTTTAGATGAATTAGGCTTTACTCCGCTTTTTAAAGGACTAAAAGCACGCCCTGCAAGGCCTACTAAGCTTTATCAAAAGGGTAAAAATTTCGTATTGATTTTACCAGGAAATCCTATGGCAGCTTATCTTTCTTGTTTTATTTTTGCTAAAAAAATCATTGATTTATTAAGTGGAAACCTAGATAATCCTTTAACATTTTACGCCAAAATGGGTATGGATTTAAAGCTTAAAAGTGGAAGAAATAATCTCATCTTAGGAAATTTAGAAAAAGATATTTTTACACCATTTAATGAAAACAAATTTGGCTCTGGTATGATACTTCCACTTATTAAAAGTGAGTTTTTACTTATAAGCGAAGAAAATACAAGCGAATTAAAAAAAGGTGATGAAATCACGCTTTTAAAAATATAATGTTTGTGTTTTTCACAAACATTAGCTTAATTTATCCTCATCGTCATGATCATGGATATATTGTTCATCATTTTCCAAGGTGTCAACAAAACGCCCTATCCTTTCCCAGCGAACATTTTTATCTTTATCCCAAGAGAAATATACAAACCAAGGTTTACCTACTATCAACCTATAAGGAACAGAACCCCAAAAACGACTATCATAAGAATAATCACGATTATCACCCATCATGAAATACTCATTTTCAGGTACATCAAAAACATAAGCATTTCCGCCGCTAAAACCTATATGATTTCCAAGTTCTTTAATATAAGTTGGAGACATAGCAAAATCACCTATGCTAAGAAAGCGCAAGATATCACTTTCTATATCTTTTTTTGGATCATAATGAATACCTTTTTGTTTATAAGGTTCTTTTACATAAATTTGCCCTCCAAGAGTAACAAGATCATTTGGATAATGTTCTTTCATAAAATCATCACCTTCATGCATTCTCACATAAAGTGTTTTATTTGCGTAAACCATCCTATCTCCTCCTGTACCTACACAACGCTTTACAAAGTGTTCTTTTTCATTTCTAGGATTTCTAAAAACAACTATATCTCCTCTTTGTGGCCCTTGTGCTTTTATCAAATGCCCATCTTTATTAAAATCCGGCAAAACAGGAATTTCCAACCAAGGAATATGAGGAGTTGAGATGCCATAGCTAAATTTTTTAACAAATAAAAAATCCCCTACCAATAAGGTGTTTTTCATGGAACCAGAAGGAATAACAAAAGCTTGTATAAAGAAAAAAATCACCAAAAGAACAATAACTACAGTTCCAGTCCAAGACTGTGAAAATTTATATAATTTCTTTAAAATTTCCATAGATTTTCCCTAATTAAGTCTATTTTTAGCAGATTTAACTGTGTTTTCTAAAAGCATGGCTATAGTCATAGGACCTACTCCACCTGGAACAGGAGTTATATAACTAGATTTTTTAGATACCTCTTCAAAATCCACGTCTCCAACTATCTTTCCATTTTCAAGACGATTGATTCCAACATCAATAACAATCACTCCTTCTTTTACCATATCCGATCGAAGCAAATTCACACAACCTGCTGCTACTATAATCAAATCAGCCTGTCTAGTATAAAGGCTCAAATCTTTGGTTTTGATATGACAAACGCTTACTGTAGCTCCAGCATTTAAAAGCATAGTAGCCATAGGACGACCTACTATATTTGAAGCACCTATAATAACAGCGTCTTTTCCTTCTAAATCAATTTCATAAGCCCGTAAAAGCTTCATAACTCCAAGTGGAGTACAAGGCAAAAACCCACTTTCTAAGCCTAAATTTAAATATCCTACATTAATAGGATGAAAACCATCAACATCTTTACTGCTTATAATGCTTTCAAGTATTAAATCTTTACAAATATGATCAGGTAAAGGAAGCTGAACCAAAATTCCATGAACACTATCATCGTGATTTAAGGTATTAATCAATGCCAAAAGTTCATTTTGTGTAGTATTTTTATTAAGATGATAAACTAAAGATTTAATTTCACATTCTTCACAGGCTTTAGCCTTAGATTTTACATAAGTTTGACTTGCAGGATTATCTCCAACCAAGATAACAGCTAAACAGCTTTCAATCCCTTTGCTTTTCAAAAATTGATTTTTTTCTTTTAATTCTTCTTTGATTTTTGCGCTTAAAGCTTTACCATCAAGCAAAGTCATTATTTTCCTTCTATAAATTTAATTACTTTTTTAAAGTAAAAATTGTATCATATTAAAACTTCATTAACAAGGTGAAACTTTGAAAATTGTTTTAATGTTTTTTTTATTCAGTATCAGTCTTTTTGGTGCTGATTTTATCACTCTTAAAGAATACTCTAAAATGCTTTATGAAAATCCAAGGGGTATTAGTTGTAAAGAATGTCATGGAACAGATGGAAGCGAGCAAATTTTAGGATATTTTATGAAAAATGGTATTAAAACAGCTTATAAAGTTCCAAGTATACAAAATCTTAGTTTTGAGAATTTTAAAAATTCTCTTAATCAGAGTAAAGACGCAAAATCAATCATGCCAAATTACTCTTTAACAAATGATGAAATTGTAACTTTATATAATTACATCAAGCAATTTAGCAAGGAAGAAAAATGACAAACAAAAAAGCTTTTAAAGAAGCGTGTAAATTCATCGCAGGTGGTGTAAATTCTCCAGTTCGTGCTTTTGCAAATGTTCAAAGTGAGCCAAAATTTATTTCCCATGGAAAAGGTGCTTATATTTTCGATATAGATGGAAATTCTTATATAGACTATGTTCAAAGCTGGGGACCTTTACTTTTCGGACATTGCGATAAAGATATACAAAAAGCTTGCCAAAAAGCACTTCACAAAGGTTCAAGTTTTGGAGCTCCGACTTTATTAGAAACTGAACTTGCCAAACTTGTTTTATCTGATTTTCCTCATTTAGAAAAAATCCGTTTTGTAAGTAGCGGAACAGAAGCAACCATGAGTGCTATTCGTCTTGCCCGTGGCTTTACTAAAAAAGATAAAATTTTAAAATTTGAAGGATGTTATCACGGGCATTCTGATTCATTATTGGTGAGCGCAGGAAGTGGTGCTGCTACTTTTAACTCTCCTAGCTCCTTAGGTGTTTTAGAAGATGTAGCTAAACACACTTTAGTAGCAAAATATAATGATATAAATAGCGTCAAAGAGCTTTTTGAAAAAAATAAAGATATTGCATGTGTTATCATTGAGCCTATTGCTGGAAATATGGGGTTAGTTCCAGCTAAACAAGATTTTTTAGAAGAACTTGCTAAGATCTGCAAAAACAATCAAACTCTGCTGATTTTTGATGAAGTAATGAGTGGATATAGAGCATCTTACCTTGGTTCCTATGGAATCAATCATATTCAAGCAGATATAATTACTTTTGGTAAAGTAATAGGAGGTGGTCTACCTGCAGCAGCGTTTGCTTCTAGAGCTGAAATTATGGATATTTTAAGTCCTTTGGGTGGAGTTTATCAAGCAGGAACTTTAAGTGGAAATCCTTTAGCAATGGCTGCAGGCATAGCAAGTCTTACAAAAGCCAAAAAGAAAACCAAGCTTTATGACAAGCTTGGAAAATTAGCAAAAAAACTTACTCAAGGAATGAAAAAATTAGCAGATGAAAAAGGACTTCCGCTGCAAGTTTGTCATGTAGGTTCTATGTTCGGATACTTTTTCACCAAAAATCCTGTATCAAACTACCAAGATGCATTAAAATCTGATCTAGCATTATTTTCAAAATTTCACAAAAATATGCTTGAAAATGGAATTTATTTAGCGCCTTCTCAATTTGAAACAGGCTTTATATGTTCAAAAATGGATGATAAAATTGTAGATACAACATTAGAAGCTGTTAGGGAAAGCTTTAAAAGAATATGAGCAATATTTTAAAAGAAGAAAAAAATCACTTAGAAAATTCCAACAGCAAAAGACAAAAAATCATTCGCAAAACTCTTGAAGCTGCGGATGGTTTAAGTCTTGGCATCTCTATGGTTGTTGCTGTATTTATAGGTGTGGGAATAGGATATTTACTTAAAAAATTTACTCCTTATCCTTGGCTTTTTTGGCTTGGAGTTTTTTGGGGGATCAGTGCTGCCATACTTAATGTTTACAAAGCTTATAAAGTTCAAGTAAAAAGCTATGAAGAATTTAAAGAAAGAGATGAGTTGATCAAAGAAAAAATTCAAAAAGAAAAGAATAAATAATGGAACATAAAAAAGCTCTATTTTGTATTTTTGCCATTATTCATTTATTTTTTTGGATCATATTTTCATTATTAAATCATTTTAAATTAGATACATTTTTAAGTTATGAAATAGCTTTTTTTAGTGTTTTATTGATTATTTTTGCTTCTTATTTAAATTATAAAAAAGTCATTATAAAAAAATCAAAAAATTATGAAAAAGATTTTAATTTCATTTCATCGCTTTTTATCAAAAAAAAACAAAATTTATCAAAAATTATTCATTTTAAAGTTCTAAAAGACGATTTAAAGCCAAATATTAAAGAGAAAATCCATTTTTTTACTATGTTTTTTACTCTCTTTAAATTGATGGCTTATGTAATATTGGTTGCTGGATTTTTATTTTTACATCGCCAAGATAAATTAGATATCTTTGCTTATATTTGTGGAATTTCATCCTTGCTAGTTTGTGTGTTTATTTTTATTTTATATATAAAAAAGTATGAGTCCAAAAAAAATTATTAAATCAATGACAGCACTTTTTGCTGGTATGGCATTTTTATTTGCAGGTAATGCCTTGATAGTAAGCTCTATAGGTGTTATATTAAAAGAAAACGGAGAAAGTTCTTTAGCTGTTGGAGTAGTAAGTTCTTGTTTTTTTATAGGCGCTCTTGTTGGAACCATCAGTGCTCATAAAATTATTTCTCGTATAGGTCATATACGCTCTTTTGGGCTATTTGGGGCTATTTTTGGAATTTCAGCTATGCTTCATACAGTAAGCGAAAATCTTATTTTTTGGGCTGTTTTAAGATTTTTCATAGGAATTTGCTACTATGGTCTTTTAATGGTCATAGAATCATGGCTTAATGAAAAAAGCAAAAATGCCATTCGATCTAGAATTTTAGGTTTTTATGAAATTGTTTTTTATCTTGCATTTGGTATTGGAGTTTTAATCATAGCGTTAAATTTAAGCAAACATAGTGTATTTATCCTCAGTGCAACTTTAATTTTACTTTCATCTTTACCTTTAAATCTAATTAAAATCAAAGAACCTGTTTTGCCCGCATCAAGTCCTATTTCTATACCTAAAATTTTTGATATAGCTCCTTTAGCTATCGTCACAAGCTTTATAGCCGGAATGCTTATAAATGGCTTTTTTTCTATGGCATCTTTATTTATACTTTTGCAAGGTTTTGATACAAAAGCGGTTTCTTATTTTATATTTTGTGGGGTTTTAGGTGGTTTTATTGCACAAACCATCATAGGAACTATTTCAGATAAACTTGGTCGCAAATTTGCCATTATCACTTGCGCAAGCATAGGATTTATCACTATGCTTATATTTATCTTTTTTAAACTTCATTTGTATATGCAATATTTTTTAGGAATTACTCTTGGTATAGGAATATTTTGTTTATATGCTTTAGCACTTGCTAGAGCAAATGATGTTTTAGTAAGCAAAAATAAAGGCGTAGAGTTAGGTCGTGGGGTTCTTTTTTGCTATTCTTTGGGCTCTTTGTTTGGCCCTTTAATTTTAGGTTTTTTAATGCAATACTTTGAAATCAAAGGTTTTATATGGTTTTATATAGTTTCTTTAGCATTTTTAATTCTTTTTGCTATCAATAAACCAAATATTTTAAATAAAAAATTTAAGAAAAAGCCTGGAAATATGGTGATATTTGATGATTAATACTCAACTAGCAAGTCAAATTGCCAATACGCAAAAAAATGATTTAAAAGTAGATAACTCTACTTCAAAAGATAAAACAAATTTAAAGGACAATCCAAAAGAAGCACTTGCGCAAGCTTTAAAGCAAAATTTAGGTTTAAGCAAGGACGCTAGCAGTGAAGAAATACTAGCAAAATTTGTTCAAAATGAAACAGGCACCAAATTAAAAGAACTTGTTAATAAACTTTTAGATCAAATCAATGCTCAAAAAAACCCCGATTCCCCTGTGCTTAAACAAGGAAAAAATTTAAATTTAGCTCCTAATTTTGCTAATGAATTAAAAACTTTAAGCACAGAACTTGCAAAAAGCGATACTTTTACACAAGTTTTAGACAGATTAAATCAAATTTTAAAACCTGCCAGTGAAATAAAAAACAACAACTTAGCTCCTTTGTTTAAAAATTCAGGCGTATTTTTAGAAGCTAAATTAAAAGATGCCCTAAACGAAGAATTGCTGCCCAAAAGTTTTCACTCTCTTTTAAGTACAATCAAAGGTCTTAGTAGTGAAAAACTAAGTATTCAGATAGCCCAACTTGCAAATGCAAATTTAAACCCAAAAGACACTTTAAAAGAATTAAAAAATATTATTAATTCTAGCAAAAATGAAAATAAGCAAATTTTAAATCAAAGTTCTTTTAAAGCACTTTTAAATTTAAGTTCTAAATTGGAAAATTTTAAAAATTATATAAGTAAAAATCCCAGTCATGCTCAAGAAAAAATCACCCCTATGGCTAATAAAATTTTAAAAGAATTAAATTCCATCAAAAATGATTTTTTCAAAGCTCTTAATAAGCCAGAAAATTTAATGATAAAAGATCCAAACATCCTTAAGCAAACTGCTACCGCCTTTGAAAAACTTGAAAATACTTTAAAAAATATACTAGGCAATCAAGCTTCTAAAATACAAGATAAAGAAAATATTTTAGAAAATCTTTTAAGTAACAAAGAAAATATCAAAGAAGAAAAACTTAATCATAACACAAAAAACCAAGATGAAGAAAAACATATAAAAGCATCAAAAGAAGAAAATCTCACAGATGATACCAAGCAAGATTCAAAATTAGATTCTGATATAAAAACCCACGAAGAAGATACCCAAGATACAAAAAATGATATTCAAAACAATGAAACAGAAAATAATCCAGACAATGATATAAAAAATTCTACTCCAAACCAAGAAAAAATTAAAGATGAAAAACAAGAAAAATCAAAAGAAAATATCAAAGAAAATCCAAAATTTTATGAAACAAAAACAGAAAACAAAACTTCAATCAATACAAATAATCCTAACACAAACAATATGCAAAATTTAAATAATTCTCAAAATATTCAATCTAACAATAACCAAACTATGCAAAATATTTTTAAAAATCAGGAATTTATAAAACAAAATATTGTAAAAAATTTAGCATTTAATGTAGAAAATTTAGATCTAGAACAAGTGCAAGATTTAAGTAAAAATTTAAGCAATCTTTCTCGTAGACTTAATGAAAGCTTAAAAGAACTTGAACCTTATACTCAAAATGCCAAACTGAATCAAGCAGAACTTAAAAATCTCGAACACAAACTCAATCTTTCTACCAAAGATCTAGCGCAAATTAAACCAAAAACAGAACAAGATATAGCTGAATCTTTACATCATGATGTAAAATCAACACTTTTGCAAATTTCAAATTTAGCTAAAAATGAAGGCAATGAAGCTATATATAATCAAGCTAATCGTCTTTTAGCGCAAATTGAAATCAATCAGCTTATGTCTTTAGCTAATGATTCTATCAATACTTATCTGCCTTTTTCTTGGGATGATTTAAATGATTCTAAAATTATGTTTAGACGCGGAAAAAAGGATAAATTTTTTGCTCAAATTAAACTCGAATTTGCAAAACTTGGGGATTTGGAAATTCTTATTTCTTTAAATAATGAAAAATATATAGATATTAATATTATGGCAGAAAATATTGAATTTAGAAAAACCATCTATGAAAATGCCCATGAGCTTAAAAGAAATATCAATAAAGCAGGACTTTTAAGTGCAAATTTCTTTGTAGGTGATATCATAAGAAGTAAATTTGATACTAGAAATATGAAAAATTTAGATCTTGAAATGGGTATGGATAAAAAAGTATGAGCAAAATCAAAAGATCGATTAAAAAAGCTGTAGCTCTAGGCTATCAAAAAGAAAAAAACTCTGCCCCAAAAGTGCTTGCAAGTGGCAAAGGTGAAAGTGCTGCTAAAATTATTTCTTTAGCCAAGGAACACGGAGTTCCCATTAAAGAAGATGAAGATTTAATAGAAATTTTAAGCAAGCTTGACTTAGGTGATGAAATTCCACCTAATATGTATAAAGCTGTAGCTGAAGTTTTTGCCTTTATCTATCAAATGGCAAATAAAACTCCTAAAAACTAATCCGCTATTTTTTCTCCAAATTTAATACCCTGCCCTGCTTTTAAATTAAAAGTTAAAAGTCCTTTTTGAGAGATTAAAACTATAGTAGAACCCAGTTCAAAATTTCCTAGTTCTTCGCCTTTTTTTAGATTTAAATTTTCATATTTTCTAGTAAAATTATGAGAAATTTTAGCATTGGTTTGTATGCTTATATCAAAATTAAAACGCATTTTTCCTACATTTTGCGCTCCTACAAAAACAAGCCAAAAAATACCTTTTTCATTTTGACATTTTAAACTCACTCTTTCATTTTTTACATACAAATTACTAATGCGTTCTAAATGCTTTTCATTTACACTATAAAGGGCGCCACTTGTGTAAGTTGCACTCAAAATTTGCATATCACAAGGGCTGTGATAACGATGATAATCTTTTGGAGAAAGATAGATATTGACATAATCAAGCCCATTTTTAAGCTCATCTTTTTCAAAGCTATCTTTTAAAAGCTCCTCAACGCTATAAGTATGCCCTTTTATAGAAAAAGCAAAATGTTCTTCATTTGCCAAAAAAGTACTTCCACACTCTAAAATTTTACCATCACTTGGACTGATAAAACCTTCTTCAAGTTTCCTTGGAATGTGAAAAGTTCTTGTAAAAAGAGCATTTAAACTCTCGTATTCACAAGGAGCTTTAAATTCACTCATATCGATATTAAAATACTTAACATAATTTTCATTAATAACTTTTTGTATCATTTTGGGAAATTTAATCCCCGCTACAAAACCAAAAAGCCTCGAACTTTCTTTTGAAAAACTCATTTTTTTCCTTTTAAATTTAAAATCACTATTTCACTCGGAGCAAAAACTCTAAGACTTGGCCCCCAAAATCCTGCTCCACTACTCACATAAAGCTTAGTTTTTTCTCCTAAATCATAAAGCCCATGAACAAAACCTTGCTGAAGTTTAACTAAAAACATAAAAGGGAAAATTTGCCCTCCATGCGTATGCCCACTTAAAACAAGGTCAAAATCACTTAAATCATAAAGCAAAGCTGTTTTGGGTTGATGTGTGAGTAAAATACTAGCTTTACTTGTATTTAAATCCACTTTTATTCTTGCTAAATCAGGAGCATATAAACCCTTATCAAGTCCGGCTAAATCTCCAAGTCCAGCAATATTTATAAAACCTAAATCTAAATTTTGATTGACTAAAATTTTCATATTAGTATGTTTTCTAAGTAAATCCAAAACTTTATTGATACCATGATAATACTCATGATTTCCCAAGGCATAAAAAGTTCCATAAGTGGAATTAAAATCATTAAGTTTTGAGATGTAATTTTTTAAATCTTTAGGATTAGTATCAATCAGATCTCCTACTATTACAACCATATCAGGACTTTGCAAATTCACTTTAGTGATGAGCTTATCTAAAAAATTTTCATGCAAATTTTTACCCAAATGTATATCAGTAAGCATGACAATTTTTAAATCTTGTTTAAGATTTGGTATTTCAACATCAACACTCTTTACTTCAGGTGTTTTTAGAGCATTATTTATACTTATATAAATTAAAAACACACTTAAAACTATAAGAGAAAGCTCAAAAATCAAACGCAAAATAAGATTATATTTTTTATCTCTTTTACCCATAAGAGCTAAAATCAATTTAATAAAATCCCAAGCTAAAGTCATAAAAAACAAACAATAAGTCGGCGCATAAAGCATGGCTAAAATTTCATACCAAGTATCACTTAAATATTCATCTCTACGAAATATTAAAAACACAGCTTGGGCTAAAAAAAGCACAATAAAAATAAAGGCAAAAATTTTATAAAAATACTTGAAAAGAGTAATTTTCTTGATTAATCTTTTATAAATATAAACATTTGCTAAGCCAAAAATCAATAATACAATGAAAGAAAAAATTAAAAATATCATAAAAGTATTATAACCAAGTAAAATTAAATATCCGTATAAATTTTTCTGTTATAATAAACTTTTAAATAATTTTAAAGGCTATAAAATGTACCGTTTTGCACCTTCTCCCACAGGTGATATGCACATAGGAAATTTACGCGCAGCAATTTTTAACTATATCTGTGCAAGACAAAAAAATATGGATTTTATCTTACGTATTGAAGATACTGATAAGGCTAGAAATATAGCAGGAAAAGAAGAAGAAATCAAAGAAATTTTAAATCTTTTTGGTATTTCATGGCAGCATTACTATATACAAAGTGAAAATTTAAAATTCCATCGCCAAATGGCTTTAAAACTTGTAAGTGAAAAAAAAGCTTTTGCTTGTTTTTGTACTGAAGAAGAACTTGAAGCAAAAAAAGAGCTAGCTAAAAAACAAGGTAAAGCTTATCGCTACGATGGCACTTGTGAAAAACTAGCCGATATCGATGTTTTAGAATGTGAAAAACCCTTTGTTATCCGTCTTAAAAAACCTACTCACACTATGAAATTTACAGATTTTATCAAAGGTGAATTAAGTTTTAAACCTGAAAACATAGACTCTTTTGTGATTATGAGAACGGATAAAACTCCAACTTATAATTTTGCTTGTGCGGTTGATGATATGCTTGAAAATGTTACTTGTATTATACGCGGAGAAGATCATGTTTCAAACACTCCAAAACAAGAACATATCCGCGCAAGTTTAGACTATAATAAAGCCATAACTTATGCGCACTTGCCTATCATTTTAAACGAAGAAGGTGTTAAAATGAGCAAAAGAGAAGCACATTCTTCTGTAAAATGGCTACTTGAAAGTGGAATTTTACCTAGTGCAATCGCAAATTATCTGATCATGCTAGGCAATAAAACTCCTTGTGAAATTTTTACCTTAGAAGAAGCTATAAAATGGTTTGATATTTCTAAAGTTTCAAAAGCTCCCGCAAGATTTGATCTTAAAAAACTCTTACAAATCAATCGTGAACATATCAAAATGATCAAAGATGATGAGCTTAATAAAATTTTAGATTTAAACAAAGATCTTGCACAACTTACTAAATTTTACACTCAAGAAGCAAGCACCATAAAAGAACTTAAAGAAAAAATGCGAGCTATTTTTAGCACAAAAGACTTTGGCGAGTTTGAAGTAGAATGTAAAATTTTAAAAGAACTCTTAAAAGATATTGAACTTTTTGAAAACTATGAAGATTTTAAAAATGAACTTTTAAGCAAAAGCGACTTAAAAGGTAAAAAATTTTTCATGCCTTTAAGGATAATTTTAACAGGAAATATTCACGGACCTGAGCTTAGCGATCTTTATCCTTATATTAAAAATTTTATTCACGAATTAGCAAGGATTTAACTATGGTTATAGACTCTTTTATTATTTCTATTTTTCAAGTACTACAAATTGTCATTAACATTTATACTTGGATTATTATCATCACAGCACTTTTAAGCTGGGTAAACCCTGATCCTTATAATCCCATAGTGCAAATTTTATATAAATTAAGTTATCCTGCTTACGCCTTAGTTAGAAAAATTCCAACACGCATTGGTAATATTGATCTTGCACCTTTGATTATAGTCTTAGCATTGCAGTTTCTTGGTATTTTTCTTGGGAATATCTTAAGGAGTATATTGTGATAAAAAAAATACTCATTTTTTTATTTATTTTTTCAAGTTTAAATGCTACACAATATAGCATAGAAAAACTCAAAAAAGAAGAAAATTCACTTGCTAAGGATTATTATATTTATAGGCTTTTAGAAAAAAATAAAATCAGTAAAAAAGATGCACAGGATTTAAATTCTCATATTTTTCGCTATATAGGAAAAATTAAATCCGAACTTGAAAAAATCATTCCTTTAAAGCCTTATATCAACCCAAAATATGCTAAATGCTATACCTATACAGCAAATACTATCTTAGATGCAAATTTAACTTGTCAAAGTGTGCGCTTAAATTCATTAGTTTTTATAGCAAGTTTAAATTCCAAAGACCGAACTACTTTAGCTCAAACCTTTAAAAATCAAAGACCTGATTTGACAAATTTATTGCTAGCTTTTAATACTTCTGATCCTATGAGCTATATAGCACAAAAAGAAGATATTAATGGTTTTTTTAAACTTTATAATTATTCTAAAAAATACGACTTAGATTTAAATACAAGTTTAGTCAATAAACTACCAAACCACATTGGTTTTAAAGATTTTGCACAAAATATTATTATTAAAAAAGAAAATCCAAAATTTAGACATTCTATGCTAGAAATAAATCCTGAAAATGTAAGTGAAGATTCTGCTTTCTATTTAGGAGTCAATGCCTTAACTTATGATAAAACAGAGCTTGCTTATGACTTTTTTAAAAAGGCGGCACAAAGTTTTAAATCGCAAAGCAATAAAGACAATGCTATATTTTGGATGTGGTTGATTAAAAACAATGAAGAAGATTTAAAAACTTTATCGCAAAGTTCTTCTTTAAATATTTATAGTCTTTACGCAAAAGAACTTACTAACACACCTTTTCCAAAGATAGAAAGCCTTAATCCAAGCAAGAAAAAAAATAATTTTAATATGCAAGATCCTTTTGCTTGGCAAAAAATAAACAAACAAATTCGCGATGCTAACGCAAGTCAACTAGATGTCTTGGCAAAAGAATTTGACACACAAGAAACCTTGCCTATTTATGCTTACATATTAGAACGCAAAAATAATTTTAAAAAACATTATTTTATAATGCCTTATTATGACAATATAAAAGACTATAATAAAACAAGACAAGCTTTAATTTTGGCTATTGCCAGACAAGAAAGTCGTTTTATTCCAACTGCTATTTCAGTTTCTTATGCTTTAGGCATGATGCAATTTATGCCATTTTTAGCCAATCACATAGGGGAAAAAGAATTAAAAATTCCAAATTTCGATCAAGATTTTATGTTTAAACCTGAAATAGCATATTACTTTGGAAATTATCATCTAAATTACCTTGAATCACGTTTAAAATCTCCACTTTTTGTCGCTTATGCTTATAATGGTGGTATAGGATTTACTAACCGTATGCTTGCAAGAAATGATATGTTTAAGACGGGTAAATTTGAACCTTTCTTGTCTATGGAGCTAGTTCCTTATCAAGAAAGTCGAATTTACGGAAAAAAAGTTCTAGCTAATTATATTGTGTATCGACATCTTCTGAACGATAGTATAAAGATTTCGGATATTTTTGAAAATTTAATTCAAAACAAGGCAAATGATCTAAACAAATCTTAGCTACAAGCCTAGTCTCTTCCTTGACACTAGGAAGAGATACTTTAAAATAATCAGTATAGTTATTTTGTATTATATATTTTAAATACTCATCATCCAGTTTTTCAATATTGGCTTTTTTATTATTGATAAAAACTTCTAAATTTTGAATTTTTAATGTATTTGGAATAAAAGACAAGGCCAATACATCATCTTTAATTATCTTGTCTAGAATTGGGTTTAAATAAGACATGGTTACAATGGCATTAATCTTATCTTGTGTGATTTTGTATTTTTGAGTAAACATTAAAGTTTGAGATTTTAAATTTGTATCCACAATCGCCTGATCTTTTAAAGAACAAGCTCCAAGCAAAAAAGCACCTAAAATTACACTATAAATTTTCATTCTTTTTCCATATTTTTTAGTATTATTGTAGCCTTTTAACCCTATTTTTTGGTTTAAAAAGATATAATTTTACAAAAAAATTAAGAGTATATTTTATGAAACAACTTATCATAGCTTTTAGCGGGCCTTCAAATTCAGGAAAAACTACACTCATCACCAAAATAGCTGATAATTTTTTGCAACAAAATTTAAAAGTTTTAATCATTAAACATGATCCTGCCGATAAAGCTCAATTTGATTTTAACGGTAAAGATAGTTTTAAATTTTTTCAAAGCGGAGCTGAAGTCATGGTTTTAAGCCCTACAAGAACAACTTTTTTTTCTCATGAAAATAGAGATATTTTAAAAGCTTTAAAATTAAGCCCTGATTTTGACATTTGTTTGGTTGAAGGATTGAAAACTCTTGATTTACCACGCATTAGCGTATTTTGCAAAGAAATTGATGAAAGTTATTTTACTTTTTCAAACGCCATTGCAAGCTATGAAAAAATTTCTCACCCTTATCTTACTTGGCTTGATTTAAACGATATACAAGCTATTTGTCAATATATACTTAAAAATGCTAAAAATTTACAAGGAGAATTATAAAATGCAAGAAGTGATTTCTTATATACAAAAAGCTGTTTTAGAAATTTCTAACGCTTTAAAATTTCCCGATACAAGCTACAGTCAAAATCAAAATTTTACAGGCGATACCCAACTCAAATTTGATGTTTTAAGCGATGAAATCATCACAAAAACCCTAAGTCAATGTTCAAGCATTAAAGCCATCATAAGTGAAGAAAAAGACGAAATTTTAACGCTTAATAAAAAAGCAAATTTTATCGTAGCTTATGATCCTTTAGACGGTTCTAGCTTAATGGATGTTAATTTTGCTATAGGTTCTATTTTTGCCATCTATGAAGAAAAAGCAAATGCCAAAAATTTAAGAGCTGCACTTTATAGTATGTATGGAGCGCGCTTAGAACTTGTGATTTGCAAAGATCAACCAAAACTTTATCGCCTAAATGCAAATAATGAATTTATTTTTATAAAAGATCTTAAAATGAATGAAAAAGGCAAAATTAATGCTACAGGCGGAACGCAAAAATTTTGGGAAGAAAAACACGCTAATTTTATCAAAAGTCTTTTTGATGAAGGATATCGCTTAAGATATTCTGGGGCTATGGTAAGCGATATCAATCAAATTTTATTAAAAGGGGGTGGGATTTTTAGTTATCCTGCAACACAAGATGCGCCTAATGGCAAACTTCGTGCTTTTTTTGAAGTCTTTCCTCTAGCCTTTATCATAGAAAAAGCAGGCGGAAAAACTACAAATGGAAAAAATCACTCCTTGCTTGAACTTGAATTTGATAAAATCCATGCGACAACTCCTTGTTTTTTTGGCTCAGAATATGAAATTTCAAAACTTTTAAAGGCTTACAATGAATGAAACTAGAGATGAATTTGAGCAAGATATGGATAAAAAGAAAGAAATTTTACTTTCATGTCAAAACTCAAAAAACCTAAACTCTTGTTATAATTGCAATGAAATTTTTAACTGCCAAACTAGAAAAAATTATGTTGATGCAGTCTATAATAGTATGTCTAAGGGTAAAACCGAAGGCGGATTTGACTTTTAAAGGAAAAAAATGCGTTATATTACAACACCAATTTATTATGTAAATGATGTACCTCATTTAGGTCATGCTTATACTACCATCATAGCCGAT
Organism: Campylobacter sp. BCW_6466; assembly: GCF_001762835.1. Classification (NCBI taxonomy): domain Bacteria; kingdom Pseudomonadati; phylum Campylobacterota; class Epsilonproteobacteria; order Campylobacterales; family Campylobacteraceae; genus Campylobacter; species Campylobacter sp. BCW_6466. Next base: position 22,512 of record NZ_MJXO01000026.1, on the reverse strand, counting down.
ACTTTAGCAAGATTTTATCGTTTGCAAGGACATGAAACAAGATTTCTAACAGGAACAGATGAGCATGGACAAAAAATCGAAGAAGCTGCCAAACTAAGAAATTCCACTCCTCAAGAATACGCTGATAAAATCAGTTTTGAATTTAAAAAATTATGGGATGAGTTTGAAATTACCTATGATATTTACGCAAGAACAACTGATACAAGGCATATTGAATTTGTTAAAACTATGTTTTTAAAAATGTGGCAAAAAGGCGATATTTATAAAGATGAATACGAAGGACACTATTGTATTTCTTGCGAAAGCTTTTTTACTCAAAGTCAGCTTATCAATGATTGTTCTTGTCCAGATTGTGGCAAAAACACTACGATTTTAAAAGAAGAGAGTTATTTTTTTAAACTTTCAAAATACCAAGATAAAATTTTACAATGGTATGAAGAAAAAGATCCCATCCTACCAAAAAACAAAAAAAACGAACTTATAAATTTTGTCCAAAGTGGCCTTAAAGATCTTTCCATTACAAGAACAAGTTTTGATTGGGGGATTAAACTGCCTCAAGAAATTAATGATGATAAACATATTATTTATGTATGGCTTGATGCACTTTTTATCTATATAAGTTCGCTTGATTTTCAAAGCAAGGGAGAAAATACTAAATTTTGGCCTGCGCATGTGCATTTAGTAGGAAAAGATATCTTGCGTTTTCATGCCATTTATTGGCCAGCTTTTTTAATGAGCGTAGATTTGCCTTTGCCAAAATTTATAGGTGCACATGGCTGGTGGACTAAAGAAGGTGAAAAAATGAGCAAGTCTAAAGGCAATGTTGTAAAACCTAAAGAAGTGGTTGATGTCTATGGAAGCGAAGCTTTTAGATATTTCTTGCTTAGAGAAGTGCCTTTTGGCAATGATGGGGATTTTAGCGAAAATATGCTGATAAATCGTATCAATGCTGAACTCAGCAATGAATTTGGAAATTTACTTAATCGCATTATAGGCATGAGTACAAAATATGATCAAGGAAATATTTCAAAAGAAGGTGTTTTAAAATTTTACAATGCCGAACTAAATCAAGCAAAAGAACACTTAAATTTAGCGGTAGAATTTTTAGAAAACTTACAGTGTAATCGTTATTTAGAAGAACTTTTTAAAGCCTTAAGTGTGGCAAATTTAGCCATTAGTAAATACGAACCTTGGAATTTAATCAAAGAAAACAAACACGAACAAGCTAATGCTTTAGTGGCACTTTGTGCAAATATTTTAGCCAAAACAAGTCTTTTGCTAAGCCCTGCTCTACCAAAGTCTTGTCAAAAAGTAGCTTTGGCTTTAAATTTTGAAATTTCGTCTGTAAATTACGCAAAAATGATACTTGATAATGAACTTTTAGATTTTAAAGCAAATCCTTGTGAAGCTTTATTTCCAAAAGTAGAAAAAGCTCTTTTAAAACAAGAAATTAAAGAAGAACCCAAAAAAGAAGAAAGTCCTAAAATAAAAATCGATGATTTTGCAAAAATTGAAATCAAAGTTGCTAAGGTACTTGATTGTCAAAATATAGAAGGGAGTGAAAAACTTTTAAAATTTCAACTCGAACTTGACAATAAAGAGATCCGTCAAGTACTCTCAGGCATAGCAAAATACTATAAGGCCAGTGATTTAATCGGTAAACAAGTATGTGTTATAAGTAATCTTAAAAAAGCTAAAATTTTTGGACATGAAAGCGATGGTATGATACTTTCTGCAAAAAGCGGAGATAAACTTGTTTTAATCACCCCTGAACAACTTGTACAAAACGGTTCCTTAGTAGGCTAAAATATGCAAATTAGCAATTTAGGCGAACTTTTAAACGCAACGCTCATTCATGAAGGTAGCGTTTTAAGTGTGGAAGGTTTTGCCATAAATTTAAACGAACTTAAAGCAGGCTTTGCTTTCTTTAATAACGATAAAAAAGAAATTGCCCAAGCTATAAAAAAAGGCGCTTATGCTATAATTACAGAAAATGACATTGCTATTGAAGATAAAGACATTTTTTACTTTAGAGTAGAAAATCTAGAACAAGCTCTTGTAAGATTTTTACGCTTTTTTTGTGAAGATAAAGAATGTGAATTTTTACTTTTTAAATCTTACGAACTAAGTCTTTGCAAGGCTTTTTATTTTAACATTTTAAAAGGAAATATTTTTGCTGATTTTGAAAAACTAATCAAAGCAAAAAAAGGTGAAATTTTTTGCTGCTGTGAAGAAAATTACTTAAATAAACTTTGTGCCTATTCTCATAGTCTAAAAGATGCTAATTTTACTTTATTATCGCGATCTAGCTTTTTTTTTACAACTTTGATTTGTGAAAATTTATATTTTAAAAATCTTAATTTGCCTTTTTTTTACGCAAATAGTTTTGCAAAAATTATTTCTTTTTTAAAAGAAAAAAATCAAAAAATAATATTTGACTTTAATAAGATTGATGATTTTAAAATTTATTTTATTGACGATAAATTTGAAATCACTCCTTTTGGTTCAAGCTCTCAAGCGTTTATTGTAAGTAACAACCAAAATACCTTTGAATTCTGGAAAGAAAAATTTAAAAACATAAAAGACTTTAAAATTGCTTCTAAAAATTCTTTATTTTGCGATTTTTCCTATAATCAGCTTTCAGATTTAAGAAAATTAAAAAATTTTAAATATTGTTTAATTCTTGAAAATTATGATATTTTTGAACAAGAATTTGAAAACAAAGAAAATCAAACCCCAAGCTTATTTTAAATTCACTCCTTCATTTTCAAGCAAAAATCTTTTTATTTCAAGCCCTCCATTATATCCTCCTATACCATTGCTTGCAATAACTCTATGACAAGGTATAAAAATAGGAATTTGATTTTTAGAATTTGCATTTCCGACAGCTCTAAAAGCTTTTGGATGATTGATTTTTTCTGCTATATCTTTATAAGTAGCTATTTTGCCATAAGGAATTTTCATTAAAGCCCTATAAACCTTTGATTCAAAGTCTGTACCTTGTATCAAAACAGGAATGCTAAATTTTCTAAGCTTATGAGTAAAATATAAATCAAGTTCATATTTTGCTAAGTCAAGCAAACTACAATTTTTTTCTGATCTTTTATTATCCCAAAAATCGACTCTAGTTAAAAATTTTCCATCACTATGTAAAGATAGGTAACATAAAGGCATTTTATAATAAACTTTAAACATTTTTTATCCTTCAAAGAGCTACAATTATAATAAAAAATATTTAAGGAGTAGAAAATGTCTTTTATGCAAGAATACAATAAACTTGTTGAAGAAAGAGCCGCTTTGGGTATACCACCCCTTCCTTTAAATGCAAATCAAACTAAAGAACTTTGTAAACTACTTGAAAATGAAAATAATGAAGAGCTTGCAAATCTTTTAGAAAATAGAGTAAATCCTGGTGTTGATGATGCAGCTTTAGTAAAATGTGAATTTTTAGATTCTATACTTAAAGGCAAAATCAGTGCTCCAAATATAGACAAAAAAAGAGCCTTAAGAATGCTTGGAACTATGCTAGGCGGATATAATGTTAAAGTTTTAATCGATGCTTTAAAAGATGAAAACATAGCCAAAGATTCTGCAGAAGTGTTGAAAAATATTATTTTTGTACATGATAATTTTCATACCATAGCTGAACTTAGCAAAAACAATCCACACGCTAAGGAAGTTTTACAAAGCTGGGCAAATGCGGACTGGTTTAACAAAAAAGAAAAATTACCTCAAGTGATTAAATGTATAGTTTTCAAAGTAGCAGGCGAAACAAATACCGACGATCTAAGCCCTGCAGGAGATGCTTTTACAAGAAGCGATATTCCTTTGCATGCAAATGCCATGCTAAAAGTAAGACAAGCAGGATCCTTAGAAAAAATCAAAGAGCTTAAAAAAAGCGGTCGCGAAGTAGTTTATGTAGGTGATGTTGTAGGAACAGGTTCAAGTAGAAAATCAGCAATAAATTCTATACAATGGCACTTAGGAAAAGAAATAGAAGGTGTGCCAAACAAGCATAGCGGTGGTATAGTAATGGGTTCAACTATAGCACCGATTTTCTTTAACACTGCTCAAGATAGCGGGGCTTTACCTATCATCTGTGATGTAACAAACTTAGAAATGGGCGATGAGTTTGAAATTCATCCTTATGAGGGAAAAATCATAAAAAATGGCTCTACAATCGCAGAATTTACACTCAGTCTAAACACTCTCTTAGATGAAGTTAGAGCAGGAGGAAGAATCCCACTTATCATAGGTCGCGGGCTTTGTACTAAGGCTAGAGAATTTTTAGGAATGGAAAGTGAAAATATCTTTACCAAACCTGAACAACCTAAATCTTCAAGCGGTGGTTATACCTTGGCTCAAAAAATGCTAGGTCGTGCCTGTGGAGTTGAAGGCGTACGTCCAGGTATGTATATAGAACCTATAACTTTAACTGTAGGCTCTCAAGATACCACAGGTCCTATGACTAGAGATGAAATTAAAGAACTTGCAAGCCTAGGTTTTAATGCAGACTTTGTGATGCAAAGCTTTTGCCATACAGCTGCTTATCCAAAAGTAAGCGATTCAAATTTACATAAAACCTTGCCCAATTTCATGACAAGTCGTGGTGGGGTAAGTTTAAAACCAGGTGATGGGGTTATTCACTCTTGGCTTAATCGTTTTGTATTGCCAGATACCGTAGGAACGGGTGGGGATTCTCACACACGCTTTCCTATAGGAATTTCTTTCCCTGCAGGAAGTGGACTTGTGGCTTTTGCTGCAGTTACTGGTTCTATGCCTTTAAATATCCCTGAAAGTGTTTTAGTGCGTTTTAGCGGGGAATTACAAGCTGGAGTTACCTTAAGAGATTTGGTTAATGCTATACCTTATTATGCAATCAAACAAGGACAACTTACCGTTGAAAAGAAAAATAAGAAAAATATTTTTGCAGGAAAAATTTTAGAAATAGAAGGCTTGCCAAACTTAAAAGTCGAACAAGCTTTTGAACTTAGTGATGCAAGTGCTGAAAGATCTGCAGCTGCTTGTAGTGTGGATTTAAGCATAGAAAGTGTAAGCGAATATATCAAATCCAATATTTCTTTAATTGAAGCTATGATAGAAGCAGGATATGAGAATAAAGCTACCCTTGCTAGAAGGGCTGAAAAAATGAGAGAATGGCTTAAAAACCCTACTCTTTTAAGAGCAGATAAAGATGCAAAATACGCTTATATTATAGATATTAACCTTAATGACATTAAAGAGCCAATCCTAGCTTGTCCAAATGACCCTGATGATGTAGCAACCTTAAGTGAAATTTTAGCCGATGATAAGCGTCCAAAAAATATAGATGAAGTTTTTGTAGGTTCTTGTATGACAAATATAGGACATTATAGAGCTTTGGGAGAAATTTTAAAAGATAAAGGCATACTTAAAACCAGACTTTGGGTAGTGCCTCCAACAAAAATGGATAAAGCACAACTTACCAATGAAGGTTATTACAGCATCTTTGGTGCAGCAGGTGCTAGAATAGAAGTTCCTGGTTGTTCTTTATGTATGGGTAATCAAGCTAGAGTAAATGATGGAGCTGTAGTTTTCTCAACTTCTACAAGAAATTTTGACAACCGTATGGGAATGGGTGCTAAAGTATATTTAGGCAGTGCAGAACTTGCGGCAGTTTGTGCGATTTTGGGTAAAATTCCAAGCAAGGAAGAATACTTACAAATTGTCAGCGAAAAACTAAGTGATGAGCATAAGGCAAATATCTATAGATATTTAAATTTTAATGAGATTGAAAATTTCAAACTTGAAAATTAATTCAAATTTAATACTTATTTGGATTAAATAACAAAATTAAAATTTTCAAAGGAAAAATATTGAAGTTATTATTCACTTCCTTTTGTTGTTTTGCAAGTTTAATGGCTAGCGATGCCATTAACTGCGACAACATTAAAAATAATAAAACATTGCTAAATAAAAGTTCAAATTTAGATTATTTAAATATAGCTTCAAGCTGTAAAGAATCTTTAAAAAATCAAGATTTTACAAAAAAACTCTATGCGATTTCCAATGAAATTCGCGGAAGCAGTAGCTCTTGTAATGGTGTGGCTTATTTGCCCAAATTACAACAATTTGATTTTTTATTATTAAAAATAGCTATCGATCCCATCGCTTATCAAAAAACTTTAGATACACCCGAAAATTTAGAAAAAAAATATGATATTTTAAAATCTTATTTTAGATATTGGGCATATCAAAGTATAGGAAATTTTAGACTTTACAAAGCTTTTTGGAAAGAATATAACAATGCTATAGAACCTTTAGAAAAGTATTTTGAAAGTAATTTTAATTTTGACAAAGGTAGTAATATTTACTATACTAGCAATGCCTTAAACGAATTTTTAAATTGGGCTGTTGGTGAAACAAAAATTTACAAAGACATTAGTCCTTTAGCAAAAATCATGTCAAATAAAAATTATTCAGTATCTTATATACAAGATTTTATTTTTTCAAATAATCCAAGCCAAGATGATCTTACGATAGCCTTGCAAGCAGCGCTTCTAAATCAAAGAGAAAAAGAAATTTTAGAACTTTTGATTCGTTTTGGTGCTAGGATTGACGAAGGTTATGAAAGTGCTATTTTTTACGCATTGGAAAATTATGAAAATACAAATTTTTTAATCCAAAATGGAGCGAATGTTAATCAAGCCAATGCCTTTGGTAAAACCCCACTTTTTTATGCCATAGAGTTTAATCGCCTTGATATCATAAAACTACTTCTTGATAATGGAGCAAATTTTAATCAAAAATATATTAATAACAATGAAAAATTAGCATTAAGTGCGAACATAGGTTCAAATACGCCTTATTTTATTACATTTTGTGCTCTAGAGCACACTTCAAAAAATGTTTTAATGCATGCTGCAGCCTATGGAAATGTTGAAATTTTAAAACTTCTTATTTCAAAAGGAGCAAATTTTAATGCTGTTGATGATCTTGGTTTTAATGCGCTTGACTTTGCACTATCAGCAGGTAAAAAAGAAAATGCTGATTATCTAAAAAGCTTGGGTTTAAAAGCAAATGAAAATCTATTTTACGGAGATAGTTTAGAATGAAAACCGCATTTATTACAGGAGCTAGTTCAGGTTTTGGTAGAGCTTGTGTTGAAGCTTTTATACAAGAAGGCTACAAAGTAATCGCCCTTGCTAGACGCAAAGAGCGTCTAGAAGAGCTAAAAAATGCTCATAAAGATAAGATTTACACCCTTTGCATAGATGTAAGAAATCAAAAAGAAATCTTTGGGGCTATTGAAAATTTACCTAAAGAATTTCAAGAAATTGATGTGCTTTTTAATAATGCAGGCTTGGCTTTAGGGGTAGATGAATTTGATAAATTAAACCTTGAAGATATTAACACTATGGTAGATACAAACATCAAAGGGTTTTTATATGTTGCAAAAGCTGTTATTCCTATACTTCGTAAACAAAAAAATGCTTATATTTTTAACTTAGGTTCAGTTGCGGGACGCAATCCTTATTTTGGAGGCAATGTGTATTGTGGAACCAAAGCCTTTGTAGGACAATTTTCATTGGCCTTAAGAAATGATCTTAGAGGAAGCAATATCAAAGTAACAAACATTGCTCCAGGACTTTGCAAAACTGAATTTAGTGAAGTGCGTTTTAAAGGAGATATCCAAAAAGCTGATGCAGTGTATGAAAATACGCAATTTATCAGTGCTAATGATATTGCCAAAGTAGTAATGTCTATCATTAACCTACCAAGCCATATTAATGTTAATGAAATCGAGCTTATGCCGGTAACACAAACTTGGAATGGATTTTATATAGAAAGAGATGAATGAATAAATTTTTAGTTTTATTGTTTTTACCTTTAGTTGCATTTGCAAACTCCTCAGAAGCAGCTGCAAATGCTAATTTGTTTGGAGCTTTTACGCTTATACCACCTTTAGTTGCTATTGCTTTAGCCTTTATCACAAAAGATGTTATTTTATCACTCTTTGCTGGGGTTTTAAGCGGAACTTTTCTACTTAGCCTTTCTGTAAATATTTTTAAAGCACAACATTTAGCTTTTGTAAATTATTACAATACCGCAGTAGAATCTTTTTCAAAGATTATTTCTTACATCTTAGGCTCAACTTCAGATCCAGTAAATGCAGGAATCATTTTGCAAATTCTTTGTATAGGTGGTCTTGTAGCACTTATCACAAAAATGGGTGGTGCAAAAGCTGTAGCATTAAAATTTGCCAAAAGAGCCAAATCAGCTGTATCAGCTCAAGTTAACACTTGGTTTTTAGGGCTTTTAATATTTTTTGATGATTATGCTAATTTACTGATCGTAGGTCCAATTATGCGTCCTTTGGCGGATAAATTTAAAATTTCTCGTGAAAAATTTGCCTTTATTATCGATTCTACTGCCGCTCCCGTAGCAGGAATAGCTGTAATTTCTACTTGGATAGGCTTAGAAGTTTCCTTAATTAAAACCGCTTATGAACACATAGGCATTAGCGATATTAGTGCTTTTGGAATTTTTGTCGAAACCATACCTTATCGTTTTTATAATATCTTCATGCTTTTTTTTGTAGCCATGACTGCAATCATGGGACGTGAGTTTGGTTCTATGTACAAGGCTGAAGTGCGTGCAAGAACCACAGGACAAATTGCACCTCTACCTAAATCAGGCATACTAGATACTGCTGAATTAGAAGATCAGTTTTTAGCGCCAAAAGAAGGTATTAAAATTCGTGCTTTTGATGCTATTGTTCCTATTTTTACTTTAATCATTTTAGCTATATTAGGATTTTATTTTAATGGACTTAGCACTTTAGAAGGCGAAGAACTTGCAAAAGCAAGCGCCAATCCTTTGTCTTTTGAAACTTTTAGGGCTGCTTTTGGAAATGCTGATTCTTCTGTGGTGTTATTCCAAGCTGCTTTGTTTGCTGCTATTGTAGCGATTTTTATCGGGGTGCGTCGTAAAATTTTCAATCTTAAAGAAGCGGTAGAAACTTGGATATATGGCTGGAAAACCATGATTTTTACCATAGTATTGCTTTTATTTGCTTGGTCGCTTTCAAGTATAGTAAAAGATCTAGGAACTTCTTTATTTATCACTAGTTTACTTGCAGATAAATTGCCTGAGTTTATTTTGCCTGCTACTATTTTTGCTTTTGCTTCAGCCATTTCTTTTGCCATAGGAACAAGCTATGGAACTATGGGGATTTTAATGCCTTTGGCTGTGCCTTTAGCTCATGAAATCGCCAAAATCAATGGTATGGATGCAAATGCTATGCATCATTATATGGTTATTAATATAAGCTGCGTTTTAACAGGTGCGATTTTTGGAAACCATTGCTCACCAATTTCAGATAATGTAATCCTTTCATCTATGAGCGCAAAATGCGATCATATGGAGCATGTAAGAACACAAATTCCTTATGCTTTATTTATCTGTGGTATTTCTTTAATCGCTGGATATATTCCTGTATCTTTAGGACTTAGTGTTTGGCTTGTCTTGCCTTTGAATTTCATACTTATTACGCTTTTACTAAGACTCATCGGAAAGAAAGTTCCATGAGTCTTGAAAATTTTGGAAATTTTCTTACTTTAGATGAAAAACACTCTTTCATAAAAAAATATTTTAAAGAATTTTATACAAAGGAATTTAAACTTTTTGCCTCAAAAGATAAACATTATCGTACAAGAGCTGAACTTTCATTTTATCATGAAAATGATACGCTTTTTTATGCAATGTTTGATCCAAAAAGCAAAAAAAAGTATATTATAGAATATTTAGATTTTGCTGATGAAAAAATTTGCGCTTTTATGCCAAAACTTCTAGAATGCTTGCGTCAAGATAATAAATTAAAAGAAAAACTTTTTGGCGTGGAGTTTTTAACCACAAAGCAAGAACTTAGCGTAACTTTACTTTATCATAAAAATATAGAAGATATAAAGTCAAATTTAGAAAATTTAAGCAATATTCTTCATATCAACCTTATAGCAAGAAGTAAAGGCAAAAAACTTATTTTTAAAACAGAAAATCTAAGACAAACTTTAAATATTCAAGATAGAAAAATATTTTATGAATTTAACAACGATTGTTTTATTCAGCCTAATACTGCTATAAATGAAAAAATGATTACTTGGGTATGTGAAATTTTAAGCACTCAAAAAAGAATGGATTTACTTGAGCTTTACTGTGGATATGGAAATTTTACTTTAGCTTTAGCACCATTCTTTTTTAAAATTTTAGCCACTGAAATTTCAAAAAGCAATATTAATTTTGCTTTAAAAAATTGCGAGCTTAACAATACAACAAATATCCACTTTGCAAGACTTTCAAGCGAAGAATTAAGTCTTGCTATCAAAAAAGAAAGAGAATTTTTTCGTTTAAAAGATATTCGATTGGATGATTTTAATTTCTCTCATGTTTTAGTTGATCCACCCCGTGCAGGACTTGATAAAAGCGTAATTGACTTAATAAAAAAATATGAAAATATTATTTATATTTCTTGCAATCCTATCACTTTAAAAGAAAATTTAAAAGAATTAAGCCTAACACATAGAGTGGAAGAGTTTGCTCTGTTTGATCAATTTGTCAATACTCCACATCTTGAATGCGGAGTATTTCTTAGCAAGGTATAAAAAAATAATTCATTAATTTAGCCAGTATTACTATCGCGATACAAAGCACAAATACAAAAGGGTGGATAAAAGCACCAAGTGGGTTTTTCTTCTTTAATATAAAATGACAAAATAAAGAAAAAACAACTAAAGATAAAATTCCAAAAGCCAAAATAATTTTTACAGCAAAAAGTAAATTTAAAGGTTTAAAATGAAAACCTGCCAAAGCACCTCCGCTTAAAAAAAGCAAAAGAACCACAAAAGGCATTATTTTAACTCCAGTAGCACTAAAAAGACTTTTGTCAAAATTAGGATTTTTCTTTTTAACTACACCCAAAACAAATACATCAACAAACAAATAACCTATAAACAAAATAGCACAAAGAAGATGGATTGTTAAAGTATATGGATAAAATTCTTCCATTTTTCCCTCCTTATTAAACTTCGGAATTTGCTATATTATAACACTTTTTTCATTTTTTGAATTCACTTTAGTTAATTTTTTAATCATTTAAGATAAAATACCAAAATAAAGGTTAACAATGAACGAAAAAGAAACTATCTCTTATATTATAAATACAAGTAAAAATATTGCCATATTTGCTTTAAGTCCAGATAAGACAAAAGCTTCTTATAGGGTAGCAGAATTTTTACAAAGAAAAAATTATAAAATTTTTCCTATTTATCCTAAAGAAGAGTTTATTTTAAATGAAAAAGTTTATAGAAATTTAGATCAAATAGAAGAAAAAATCGATACACTTATACTTTTTAGAAAAGGCGAAGTGGCACTAGAAATTCTTCCTAAGCTTGTTGAAAAAAATATTAAAAACCTATGGCTTCAACTTGGTATTAGCAATGAAACAGCCAAAAAAGAATGTAAAAAATTAGATATAAATTTTATACAAAATCGTTGCATTATGCTAGAATATCCGTATTTTAAAACAAAGGAAAAATAGTGTTAGAGCTTAATAAAATTTACAAAGCAAAACAACAAATTTCAGGATTTGTAAACAAAACTCCTTTCATATACTCTTCTTTTTTAAGTGATATTTGTCAAAGTGAAATTTATCTTAAAAATGAAAATTTACAAATTACAGGTGCTTATAAAATTCGTGGAGCTTATAATAAAATAGCCAATCTTAGTACTGAACAAAAACAACATGGAGTCATTGCCGCAAGTGCAGGAAACCATGCTCAAGGCGTGGCCATTAGTGCAAAAAAATTTGGCATTAAAGCAGTTATTGTAATGCCAGAATCCACTCCGCTCTTAAAAGTTTCTGCTACAAAAGCCTTAGGAGCAGAGGTGATACTCAAAGGGGACAATTTTGATGAAGCTTATGCCTTTGCAACCTCTTATGCTAAAGAAAATAATCTTAGCTTTATCCATCCTTTTGAAGATGAATTTGTAATGGCAGGACAAGGAACTTTGATGCTTGAAATGCTTGATGAAATAAGCGATCTTGATATGATTATCGCACCTGTTGGAGGTGGAGGACTTATAAGTGGTATCGCAAGTGCAGCTAAACAAATCAATCCAAACATTAAAATCATCGGAGTTGGAGCCAAAGGAGCTCCTGCAATGTATGAAAGTTTTCATGCTAAAAAAATCAAAAATGCAAAAAGCGTACGCACTATAGCCGATGGTATTGCTGTGCGTGATGCAAATCCTATTAATTTTAATATTATTTTAGAATGCGTAGATGATTTTATCCAAGTTGATGATGAAGAAATCGCTAATGCGGTATTGTTTTTACTTGAAAAACATAAAATCATAGTTGAAGGCGCAGGAGCTGCGAGTGTAGCCACCCTACTTCATCAAAAAATAAATACACAAAATCATAAAAAAATTGGCGTAGTTTTAAGCGGAGGCAATATCGATGCACAAATGCTAAATATCATCATAGAAAAAGGTTTATTTAAATCTTACAGAAAAATGCAAATTCATGTTACTTTAGTAGATAAACCTGGGGCATTATTACACCTTACAGATAGCTTAAAAATAGCCAATGCCAATATAGTAAAAATCGACTATGATAGATTTTCTACCAAGCTTGATTATGGCGATGCGATGATTTCAATTACCCTAGAAACCAAAGGTAAAGAACATCAAGAAGAAATAAGAAAAATTTTAACCCAAAAGGCCTTTAATTTCTATGAAAGTTTTTAATAACATATACGGCTTAAATAAAGCCCATTTGGCGGTGCTAAAAAGTGATTGTATTGCTTTTTGGCCTCAATCTGTTCTTTGAGTTCTTTTTCACTCATTTTTCCTTCTAAAACCTTTAAAACACTTGCTACACTTAATCTAATTTGCCCTCTTAAAAAACCATTAGCTTTAAAATGAAAAATGCTAAAATCTTTATAAGCATAAGCTCTAGCAATAAAAATTTCTCTTAAAGTCGTTTTATTATCTCCTCCACTTTTGCAAAAAAACTTTAAATCCTTTTTTCCCACAAAAAAACCCAAAAGCTCGTTAGCCTTATCTAAGTCAAATTTAGGATAAAAATGTACATAAGAAGCCATAAAAGGACTATAAGAAGAGTGAGAAAATATATAGCGGTATTCTCTACTTTTTACATCAAATCTTACTTCAAAATCATCTTTTACTTTTTCAATTTTTTTGATATGGATAAAAGGATGGGAAAATTTATTAAGCTGTTTTTGAAGATATTCTAAATTTACAAAATGATCTCCACACTCCACACTAGCTACAGCATAGCTTGCATGTACTCCTTTATCTGTACGAGAAGCCATCAAAAGAGGTGAAACAATACCCAAATGCGATAAGGCACCACTTAAAGCATCTTGAACACCTTTTTTATGAGGCTGAGTAGCAGAACCTAAAAAAGCAGAGCCATCATAAGAAAATATAATTTTTATTTTCATCAATAACGACTCAAAATCATTTTCTTAAAACAATAAGCCGAAACAAATAAACTTAAAGAAAAAATTCCAAGGCAAGCCAAAATTGGAGGTTGAGAAAAAGAACTTAAAAGTCCAAAATATATAGCAATCACTCCAAACATACCTAAATACACATAGCCTTTTTCATAACGATAAGTAACCAAACCAAAACAAAGCGCAAAAAGCGTACTAGCAAGTGGAAACAAGGCTATAGTTGTATAAATCACAAATTCTCTTGCTCTTTGTGGATTTTCGTTTAAATCATTCCAGTATTCATAAAATTTCTTTGTTTGAAGATTGTCTGTATTAAACTGAGTATTTACTACTAAAGTGTCAAATTCTCCACTAAAAATACTTTGACCTTGCTCAAAATTATACATTTTGCCTTGATTCAAGCTAAAAGCAAAGCTATCATCTTTTCTTTGCACATGCGCTTCTTTGGCTATGATAAGTTGTTCTTTATCATCTGTTTTATGTTTAGGGCGATACATAATTATGTTTTCATACTTATCACTATCTTGTTTTTCTATAAAAATCATCCAGTCTAAAAATTTTTGTCCAAATTCTCCTGTTTTGTAGTTAAATTTCACTTGAGTGCTTTTATAGTTTACAAAGTTATCCTGAAGTTCAAATACTATAGGTATCATTACCAAAGCCACAACAAGCATAAAAGCACTAATCAAGCTTGCAATTTTAAGGAAAAATTTTGCCAAAATCATTGGTGAAAATCCCAAAGTAAAAAGTACTATGCTTTCATTTTCCTTAGAAAGCCTAAACAAAGCCAAAGTTAAAGAAATAAAAAAAGATATAGGCAAGGTAAAAATTAAAATTCTAGGCAACATAAATCCATAAAGCTTTAAAAGATCCAAAAAACTAATCTCTATACTTGAAGTAAGTTTTGCAAGTTGAATAAAAAACACCATAGATACAATAGCAAAAAGTACGAAAAATATAGACAAATTCGTACTTAAAAATTGATTTAAAACATATCTTAAACTAAGCTTCATTAGAATAATCCTAAGTTTTTATAAAATAAAACTGCCACAAAAGCGATATTTAAAAAGGGTATCATAGCAAGTTCTTGCTCTTTTATTGCTTTAATTTTAAAAAAAATAAAAAAAGGCAAAGTTAAAATAGAAGCTATAAGTAATACTAAAAATCCATACTCAAAACCTAAAATTCCACCTATACAAGACATAATGATAATATCAGCATCGCCCAAATTTTCCAAAATTTCATCTTTTTTTCGGAAATTCATTAGAAAAAAAACTAAACTTTTTAATAAAAAAACAAATCCTCCAAAACTAAAAGCATTTAGTAAAAAACCTCTGCTAAACTCTTTAAAAATCAAAAAATGTAAAATTTCACTTTCCCTAAAGGCGTAAAAAAAAGCAAATAAAAAAGCGCTCCAAAGTAAGATTTGTGGTACGGCTTTGAGTTTAATATCAATTAAAGAAAGCAAGAAAAGATTAAATAAAAATAGAGATAAAAATAAAAAATCATAAAAATTTTGACTTAAAAAATAAACCAAAATAAGCAAAATTATGCCTAAAATTTCATTGATTAATAAAGAAATAGGTAAATGACATTTGCAAGTTTGACATTTTGCCTTTAAAAAAATATAAAAAAAAACAGGAATAATTTCATAGTATTTTAATTTTGTATCACAAGAAAAACAAAAAGAGCGCGAGATAAAAAAAGGCTTTTTTTCAATTATCCTACTTGCCAAACTTGCGCAAAAAGAACCTAAACAAGCCCCTAGAATTATTATGAAAAGTATCATTTTCCAAAAGTTCTTTCTCTATTTCTAAATTCTTTAATAATCCTTTTAAATTCTCTCTTGGTAAGAGATGGAAATAAAGTTTCACTAAAATAAATTTCAGCATATGAACACTGCCAAAGTAAGAAATTTGAAAGTCTTTTAGCATTTCCAACGCGAAGCATCAAATCCACATCTAAAGGTAAATCTAAATTTTGCGTTAAATTTTCTTCATTTAGCTCAAGTTTTTTCTCGATCACACGCTTAGCAGCTCTTATAATTTCATCTCTTGCACCATAACTTATAGCCAAATTAACACAAAGTGCGTCACAATGCTTTGTTTTTTCTTCAACTAAGGTAATTTTTTCTCTTACTTTATCTTCCAAACGCGATAAATCACCTATAGCTCTTAAACGCACATTATTTTTTTCAAATTTTTCTAAAGCTTCATCCAAACAACGATCTAAAAGTTCAAAAATAAAATCAATTTCATCTTTAGGACGCTTCCAATTTTCCGTACTAAAAGCAAAAAGGCTTAAATTTGAAATATTTTCTTCCATACAAACTTCCATCAATTTTTGCATAGTTTTGACTCCTTGGGAGTATCCAAGTTTTGCCAAAAAACCCTTAGCCCTAGCCCAGCGCCTATTACCATCCATAACAACAGCAAGGTGTTTTAATTCATTCATTTTTCATCCTTTAAAATCAAAAAGCCTTTTGAAAACAAACAAAGGTTCAATCTTGTTTTCTTGCGATACATTAAAATCTAAATGTTCGTTTAAAAATTTTTGTACCTTGGCAAAAGGTGTAAAAACGCTAACACCTTGTGAATCTATCAAAATTTTCAAAGCTCCAAAAACACTAAAATATAAGTAAATTTCTAAATATTTTGCTCTTTTACGCATTTGAAACAAGCAAGATTTATTTTCAAAGATAAAAGGAATATGATAAATATTTTCAAAACTTGCAAAAAGCATTTCTTTTAATATCTGATAACGCTCTATATCTTTACAATCTAAAAGATTTTGTATGATGAATTTTTTATAAGAAATTTTATCCTCTAAAATAGCGATTATCAAAGCCAATCCCTCTTCAAAAGGTTTGAAATTAGGACGCTTTGAAAGATGTTTAAATTGTATAACTCCACCATTTTGCATATAAAGTTCGGCTAAATATTCAGCGCCAATTTCAAGCTCTATCATGCTTTTGGTTTGAATCTTTTTGTGATTTAACAAAAGCGTATAATGTCCATAGCCTGATTTAGCCAAAACTTTCATTTGTATAGGCAAGGTAGAATTAATCATACTCATAATTTTTCACACCATTTTACTAATTCAAATGCCAATTTTTCTTTGCTTTGCAAGGTGCTTTTATTTTCATTGTTGAAAGTGATAAAATAAAGTTCATTTTGATCGCTTCCAAAATAATTTTTTTGATCAATGATATTAAGGCAAACCATATCAAGTTGCTTATCTTTTAAAGATTTTTTCGCATTTTCTAAGGCATTTTGAGAATCAAATTCCATCTTAAAACCTATCTTTTTGCCTTGAAATTTGCAAGTTTTAAGCAAATCTTCATTTAAAGATAGATGCAAGTTTAAACCCTGTAAATGCTCATTTTTTTTAATTTTTCCTTTTACACTTTGAGGGATAAAATCACTCACTGCAGCCGTCATAATCAAAAAGTCATGACTTGAATTTTTATCCAAAAGCTCTTTTAGATCCTTAGAACTTTCAAATTTGCAAAGCTCATAAGGAGTATCAAATTCCACAGAGCTTAAAAGTTTTACCCTAGCTCCTAAAAAATAAAAAGCGTCAGCTATAGCTTTTGCCATTTTTCCACTTGAAAAATTACTCACACAACGCACATCATCGATCTTTTCTTTTGTTCCACCACCTGTGATAACTACGCTTTTATCACACCAAAACTTTTCTTTTAAAAGTTCTCTTTTGGTGATATTAAAAATATCCTTAACTTCAG
The DNA here is from genome assembly GCF_001762835.1 of Campylobacter sp. BCW_6466. Taxonomy (NCBI): domain Bacteria; kingdom Pseudomonadati; phylum Campylobacterota; class Epsilonproteobacteria; order Campylobacterales; family Campylobacteraceae; genus Campylobacter; species Campylobacter sp. BCW_6466. Next base: position 5,250 of record NZ_MJXO01000026.1, on the reverse strand, counting down.
CTAAGGCTCCTACGCCTTCATCTTTACAAGCTAAAACTTTACAAATAGGCTCTATAATCAAAGCTTTATTTTCTTTAAGCATCTTTAAAGAATTTTGCGTGCTAAAATGATGAAACATATTTGTATTTGCCGCAGGAGCTATGATAAGAGGTTTATTTGCTGCAATTAAGGTTTGGATAAAAAGATTATCCGCTATACCAAAAGCAAGTTTATTGATAGAATTAACACTTGCAGGGGCAAACAAAACAAGATCTACATCCTTGCTAAAAGCTATGTGATTGTTTGAGTTTTGCCAACTTTCATTTTCCTCGCATAAAATCTCATCAGCCAAGGCTTCAAAACTCATTTTGCTAGCAAATTTTAACAAACCATTAGAAAGCAAAACTTTTACCCTAAAGCCTTCTTTTTTAAACAAAGAAATAAGCTCGTAAGATTTATAAAAAGCTATACTGCCACTAATAGCCAAAAGTATGGTTTTCATTTTTGAAATTTCTTGTAATAATAATCTTTTACCATCTTATGCCCTGCTCTATTGATAAATAAAGCGCCTTTTTCTACATTGACACTTACTGTGCTTCCTGCTGCTATGATCACTTCATCTTCGATTTTTACAGGTGCGATAAATTGCGTATCAGAACCCACAAAAACATTTTTTCCTATGATGGTTTTATGCTTTTTTACCCCATCATAATTACAAGTGATAGTCCCACAGCCTATATTGGTTCCACTATCTATCTCACAATCTCCTAAATAACTCAAATGCCCTGCTTTTACGGTATTTAACTTTGCATTTTTGCATTCTACAAAATTTCCTATATGAGTGTTTTTTAACTCACAATTTGGACGCAAATGCGCCAAAGGCCCTACATCACTGTTTTCTACAATGGAATTTTCTATCACGCTTGAGCTTTTAATGATAGAGTTTATAATCTTACTTTTACCCTCTATCCTTACATTTTCATATACTTCGCATTCACCTACAAATTCAACATCTGTACCTATAAAACTACTTTGCGGCAAATGAAAAATCACACCCTGTTGCATCCAGTATTTTTTAATTTTTTCTTGCATGAAATTTTCAGCTATACTGAGTTCAAATTTATCATTAATCCCTATAAATTCATCTTCATCTACAAAAACCGCTTTAATCATCACATCTTTTTCTTTTGCTAGTTTTACAATGTCGGTTAAATAATACTCTTTTGCCGCATTATTGTTATCAATCAAAGGTAAAAGCTCTTTTAAAAGCCTCGAGTCAATCACATAAACCCCAGCATTGCAAGTATTTATCTCTTTTTCTTGTGTATTTGCATCTTTAAATTCAACAATTTTTTCAACGCTATCGTTTTTTATCACCACTCTGCCATAACTTTTAGGATCCCTTGCTTTAAAAACTGCTAGATTTAATTTTGCATTATTACCCAACAAAGCTTCCAAACTTGTTTGCTCAACCAAAGGCATATCGCCACAAAGAATCAACACTCTTTCATTTTTAGGCTCAAACCCCCTTAAAGCTCCCGCAGTTCCTGGATAATTTTGCAAGTCTTGCTCTAAAATTTGTGTTTTTGGAAAGTGTTCTAAAATTTCTTTTTCAACGCGTTCTTTTTGATGCGATAAAACTACACTTACATCATCACTTAAAGCAAAAGCCTTTTTTAAAATGTGTAAAATCATACTTTTTTGACAAAGCTCTTGCAAAACCTTTGGCTTTTGTGATTTCATTCTAGTGCCTAATCCTGCCGCTAAAATCAAAATAGAAGTTTTCATTTTTTACCTTTGTTATTAAGAAGTCTAAAAGACTATTTTAGCAGTTTAAAGTTAAAATCCTAATACCCTTAAACTAGTTTTTAGTCATCAAAAGATAAAATTTAAATTTCTTTAGTAAAAAACAAAAAAAGGTTTTTAAATTTTGAAAAAAATATTATTATTTTTACTTTTAAGCATGAGCTTATTTGCTGCTGAAGCAACTATCCCTACAGTAAATTTAAGCTTAAGTGCACCCAATACACCTAATCAGCTTGTTACTACTTTAAATATAGTGATTGTTTTAACCATACTTGCGCTCGCTCCAAGTATAGTTTTTGTTATGACTTCTTTCTTGCGTCTTATTGTGGTATTTTCATTTTTACGACAAGCTATGGGGACGCAAAGTATGCCACCTAATACCATTTTAGTAACCTTGGCTTTAATTTTAACTTTTTTTATCATGGAACCTGTAGCTACAAAATCCTATAATGAAGGTATAAAACCTTATTTAGCAGAAAAAATAGGCTATGAAGAGGCTTTTATAAAAGGAGCAAAGCCTTTTAAAGATTTTATGCTTAAAAATACTCGAGAAAAAGATTTAGCCCTTTTTTATCGCATACGCAATCTACCCAATCCCAAAACCATAGATGATGTTCCCCTTACGGTTTTAGTTCCTGCTTTTATGATTTCAGAGCTTAAAACCGCTTTTGAAATAGGGTTTTTAATCTACCTGCCCTTTTTAGTCATAGATATGGTTGTAAGCTCTGTTTTAATGGCTATGGGTATGATGATGCTACCTCCTACTATGATCTCTTTACCTTTTAAACTCTTAATTTTTGTATTAGTGGATGGATGGAATTTGCTAGTGCAAAGGCTTGTGGAAAGCTTTGTAACCTAAGATTTATAAAATCTTAAAAACAAAATTCCAAGAAAAAGATACAAAAGCAAAAATAATTCTAAAGCTAAAAGTATATACAAAAACAAGCCTTTAACGCAAAAAAGAGCTATAAAAACAACAAAAAGAATTACTAAGGCTGTTCGCCCTAGAAAGACTTTTTCTAGGGTCTTGATAGAATAAAAAGTAAAATCTAAAATAAGAGTAAAAATAAATTCTAGCATTGTAAAATACACCCAAAAACTAAGCTTAGTGGTATCTTGCAGCCATCATGTCAATTTTTGAATTGTAAGCACTTCCGCCCGGTGCAGGTGCATTCGCAACCCCAGCACCTACTACCCCCAATCTTATTCCATAATTTAAAATTAAAGGTATAGCTCTATCTTCTTGATAAGCATATTTGCAATACTCCCCAGCTGCGTTTAGTGCAGTGCAAGATAAAAACAAAAATAACAAAAAAAATGCAACTTTTTTCATTATCTTAAATCCTTTTATTTAAAATTTAGATAATGATATTGTATATCAAAATTTATAAAATTAATATTAATTATCAATATTTTATTAAAAGCCTACAAGAAAAAAGTGATATTATTTTGCTTAAAAACTTCTTTAATGTCTTTTAAATACTTATTGCCCAAAAAATCTAAAAAGCCATTTTTCCTACTCTCATCAATGAAATTATCAAGCTTGTCCTTTAAAGCTTCATCACCTTTTCTTACAGCTATACCCCAAAACTCAGGATTTTCTTGAAAAGGCGCTAAAATGGCTCTGGTTGTATCTTGATGCTTTTGCCAAGTCCGATAAATCGTAAGTTGATCATAAAAAAATCCATCAGCCTTGCCTTGAATCACTTCCAAAATAGCAGCATTTTCTTTATCAAATAAATTAATAGTTGCATTTTTTAAATTTTTAACCGCATATAAATGCCCTGTAGAACCACGCTTTAAAGCCAAAACTTTGCCCTTTTTATCTAAATCTTTGATATTTGTAATATCAGAGTTCAAAGGAGTTAAAATAGCCAAATTTGCCTTAGCATAAGGAATGCTAAAATCCACCACTTTCTTTCTCTCATCGGTAATTGTCATAGAGGACATAATAAGATCTATCTTGGCTGTTTTTAAAGCAGGTATTAAACCATCCCAAGCGATATTTTTTACTACAAGTTTATAGCCGTTTTTCTTTGCAAAAGCTTCTAAAAAATCCACACTAATTCCACTTGCTTTGCCTGTTTTATCGCTCATTTCAAAAGGCGGATATCCAAGCTCCATTCCTACAACCAAATCTTTTGCACTCAAATTTAAAGCAAAAAAAGAGATAAAAATCAAAATAATTTTTTTCATAATTTCCTTTCAAATTTTTTTGTAAAAAAATTATACTAATTTTATCTTATTTTGTTATTAGCAATTTATTTCAAACTTAAAAAATTAATACTTCTTTAAACCCTAGTTTGTCCTATAAGATTATTAAGTCTATCCATTATAGAATCAGCGTAGGAATTAATGGTGCTAGGTTTTGCTTTCCAGCCATTGGCAATGGCTTGTTTAATTTCAGCATCTAAAGCCCAATTACCCATAGCAGATTCTTTAGGAATGTTATTTTCATACATATAAAGTTGCCCTTCTAATTTTCCATTTTTACTAGCTAGATATTTAAATAGACTTGCAAAATCTACTTTGCCTGTCATAATATCACCTATATCTACACTAGTAGTTGAAAAACTCTCTTTAGCCATAGCTCTATTGTAAGCTTCTATTGTTGGATTAAGTGTGGTTTTTGGACTCTCAACAGGTTGTCCATTTTGAGCTTTTAAAAAACTCATAAACAAAGCTTCTTTAGAATAACTTCCATCTTCATTTTGTGGATAAACTGACATATCAGGATTAAATTGCCAATCTTCACCTTTAGAAACATTTTTGATTTCTTCTAAGGATAAACCTAAAGTTTTAGGCAATAATCCATCAATCATATATCCTGAATCAACCCAAAGGTCATCAGCTTCTTTTGCTTGTTCAGGGGTTTTATAAACATTTGAAATTAAAGAATTTGAAAAATCTTTTAAACCTGTAATATTCATTCTATTGCTTGGATCATTAAAGTCCATCCATTGCGTTCCACTTACACCATAACCACTAGGCATAGAATTTATATCTGCTTCACTAAAACTTGTTTTATCACTTGGAAAGCTTTGGCTTAAAGCATTAGAAAAAAGATTATAGTATTGTTTTATGGTATCAGCCATATCGATATTGGTAAAATAGCGAGAAATTCCTAGCTGTTCTTTTATGTCTTGATATTGTGCTTCATTAAAGTTATATATCTCATCCAAAGTAGATTTATGTATCTTAAAATCTTCAGGAAGTCCTGCAGCTTTGTTAAAATCTTCTCCCATATAACCATCTTTATCTACACTATAACCATAGGCTGTATTAGTAGAAGTATTACTTATATCTGCTTGTTTGTATTTTAGAGTATAAATAGAGTTTTTAAATTCACTTGATATATCATAATTAGGAGAATTTGTCTTACTACTTATACTAAAATTAGTATTATTGCTAGTATTTGTTGTATTAGTAGAATTTAATACTTCACTTCTTGCTAGAGTTTGTGAA